>JAGPDK010000601.1 GCA_018057605.1 Kofleriaceae bacterium
CACCGTCGTGACCCAAGCCGAGCATCAGTTTCCCGACCCGCCCGGCATTACCGCGATGGTGTTGTTGGCTGAGTCACACTTAACGATTCATACGTTCCCAGAGGCAGGGGTCGCGACGCTGAACCTCTATTGCTGCGCGCCGACGGCCGTGCATCATGGCTTCGATTGGGCCGCATTTTGCGCACGCCATTTGGGCGCTAGCGACGTCCAAGTCTGCGTTGCCGACCGGGGCGGTCGGGGCGGTCGGGTATCGCAAGCGAATGTGAGCGTGGCGTCATGACCGTGCAATGTCCAAACTGCGGTGCCCCCGTAGAATTTCGCTTCGATGATTCGTTTGTGCGGGTTTGCAGCAGCTGCAAAAACGCTGTCGTACGCAGTGATCGCGGCATCGAAAGCCTCGGCAAAATGGCCGATTTGGCACCGATGCAATCGCCCTTGGCGCTGTTTGCCGAAGGCAAATTCACCGGCCGCGGCTTTTTGCTTATCGGCAAGGCGCAAATTAAGCATTCAGCCGGTGGCATTTGGCAAGAATGGTACGCCAAGTTCGACGACGGCCGTTGGGGCTGGATCGCCGAACACCAAGGCAAGTTCTCCGTCAGCTTTGAAGTACCTGGTGCAGCGGGGCTGCCAACAGTGGATCAGCTCGGGGCAGGCAGCGCCGTCGATATCGGCGGCTCTGCGCCGTACACGGTCACTGAAATTGGTACGGGCCAATACCTGGGCGCCGAAGGCGAATTACCATTCCGCCTCGAAACCAAGGAGTTTTTGTTCGCCGACATGTCCGACGGTGTTGGCGGCTTTGCCACGCTTGATTACGGCGCTCCAAGTGCACCAACCGCAACGCCAACGTTGTTCGCTGGCAGTTGGGTTGACCTCGCGGCGCTCGGCATCTCCGGCGGCGAACGGCAACCGGTCCTTGCCAATCTGCAAGCCGCCAAGCGGTTGGCCTGCCCCGAGTGTAACGGTGCAATCGACCTGCGCTTGCCCGATTCGTCGATGCGGGTGGTGTGCCCGTACTGCAACCAACTCATCTCAACCGAGCACGGCACGCTGGCGTTGCTTGGCAAATTGGCCAGCAAAGCCAAGCCCGATATTGCGCTTGGCACCAAAGCCAATTTTCCGCAATTTGCCGACGGTGAATTCACCGTCGTCGGGTACCAGCGTCGGTCAGCCTGGGTCAGCTACGCGTGGTACCCGTTTCACGAATATCTCCTGCACCATCCCACTGCCGGCTTCCGCTGGCTGGTTTGTTCCGACGGCCATTGGAGTTTCGCCGAACCCGTCGACACCGCTGCGACCAAAGAATCGGGCCTGCGCGATCGCGTGTATCAAGGCATTACCTTCAAAGCCTATGCGGCATGTACGCTGCGCGTCGACGAGGTGTTTGGTGAGTTCTATTGGCGGGTAAAAACCGGTGATACCTCAACCACTCTTGACGCCATCGCGCCACCAGCCATGTTGTCGCGCGAGCTCGAAGGCCAAGAACTTAACACTTCGTTGTCAACGCACCTTTCGATCGATGACGTCCGCAAAGCCACAGGCATCAAGGTGCCCGACACCCGGCAAGGGGTTGGGCCCATCGAGCCACTCAAGCTGCCGCATCTTGGCAAAGTCGGCGCAGCGCTATTTGCACTGCTCGTGGTGTTGGGCATCGCATTTAGCGCCAAAGCCAAGCCGCATATCTTGGTGTCCCAGACATTTGAAGTGCCCCCTGGCAAACCGGAGCTGCCACCGCCGCCGGCCGAAGTTGGCCCATTGGGCGCGGATGATCAACCTGGCAATGCTTTTTTCACCGAACCCTTTGCGCTTAAAGGCGGCGAAAACATTGAATTTGCCGTCAGCGTTTCGGGTATTTCCAATTCGTGGGCGTATGTCGTCGTTGATCTCGTGGACGATGCCACCGGCACCTTTGTCAGCGTTGATAACGAACTCGAATATTATTCGGGCTACGAGGGTGGCGAATCGTGGAGTGAAGGTGCAACGCGCAAAAAGCGCACCATTTCGCCGCTCAAAGCCGGCACGTATGTGGCGCGCGTTGAAGCTGTGCATGGCATGGCCGCGCCAACCACCGTGGCGCTCGTAATTCGCCAAGATGTATTTCAGGCTTCGTATTTGATCATGGCCATGGGCTTGCTACTGATCATCTTCGTGATCCTCGCGTTGGTGCGTTGGCGCCATAATAAGAAACGTTGGGAAAACAGTGGCTTCTACGGCCCGCCTTCCGAAGCGCAAGCCGACGACGACGGCTTCTTCGACGACGAAGAGGGAGATGACGATGAGTAAACCCTTGAACCCCACCGTTCCGGTTGGCAAAATCACCCGCGGCACCATCATCTTTGGCGTGATCGGAACGGCGATCGCAGGCGCGTATGCCGCCGTTGCCATCACCCAGTGGGAACCAACTCCTGCCAAGCGCGAAGAACTGCCCGCTAGCGTGCGTAGTTCGCCAGGCGGCTATCGTTCATATCACTTTTGGCATGTCGGCTATCACGGAGGAAAATAATGAAACTCGAAGATCTTGGTGAAGCAGCGGTTTCGTCGGCGGTATTTGCAGGCATTGGCATAATCGCGTTTGCGATTGCGTTCGCGCTTCTTGTAAAAATCACGCCATTTTCGATCCGCAAAGAAATCGAAGAAGACCAAAACACGTCGTTGGGAATTATCATCGCGGGTATCTTGATCGGTATTGCGTTGATCATTTCTGCGGCCGTGCACGGCTAATTCGTGGCCGCATCTGACAGCGGCAAGGCGGCGATAGCGCCTGCGCCTAACCGCGACGAGCAAGCGCCCGCCGGCAAACCGATGCTGCCGCTGTCGGCAACCGCGTTGTATCTCAACGTCTTTGTGGTTGCGATCTGCGGGCTCATCTATGAACTGATCGCCGGGACGCTCGCCAGTTATTTGCTGGGCGATAGCGTTTTGCAGTTCTCGACGGTGATTGGCAGCTACCTGTTTGCCATGGGCATCGGGAGCTTCCTGTCGCGCTTCATCGATAAGGGGCTGGTAGGCCGGTTTGTCGCCATCGAATTGATGGTGGGGTTGGTGGGCGGTTACTCTTCCTCGATCCTGTTTCTGGGATTCGCCTATACAGACAGCTTTCGCCTCCTGCTGTACGGCCTGGTGATTCTTATTGGAACGCTGGTGGGCCTGGAAATTCCGCTGCTGATGCGGATTCTGAAAGACCGTTTGCAGTTCCGCGACCTGGTCGCCAACGTTCTCACCTTCGACTATCTCGGCGCGCTGGGCGCATCGGTGATCTTTCCGCTGCTGCTGGTTCCCCGCCTCGGGCTTGTGCGGTCGGCCCTGTTGTTCGGAATCGTCAACGCGGCCGTGGCGCTGTGGTCCACCTACTTGTTTGCAAACC
>JAGPDK010000125.1 GCA_018057605.1 Kofleriaceae bacterium
GTGTACGCGCCATGCATGGCGGTGAGCCCGGCGATCAATTGCGTGGTCGCATCGCGTAGGCGGGCTTGATCAAGGGTTGGCCCAAAAGCTAGAAAATCGGTTTCTTTGGTCGTGTCGTCGAGCTCAAATCCGCCTTCTTCGCTCTCGGTGCCGAGCTTTTTGCCGGCCGTGCCATCGTGGCGCCACACCCACGACAAAAAATCGATGCCGTCGATAAGTTCCATCGAGAGCAACAACCGTCCGTCAACCTCGAACAACTCATGCAGACGCACCAGGTTGGGGTGACGGACATCGACGACTGCACGAAATTCTTCTTTGAACCGTAACAATTGATCAGGAGTAAACCGGTGGTGAAAACTTTTTAGCGCGACTTCGCTTTGTCGATCTCGATCATACGCGCGCCACACTGAACCTGTGACACCGGCGCCTAGTTCGCCACGCACTTCAAACCGATCGGGTGTGACAACAGCACGCAACACACTGCTCGGGCGCGTGTTGGCTGTGACGTAACGAGGTTTTGCCGCCGAGTCTTTCATTGCGAAGTCTGCGATAGGATATTCCAGCTCGTTGGTTCCAGCAATCGATCACGCCGACGCGGAGCGGGTATTCGCGTAGATCTATGGAGCCTGCATCTGATGTGGTGCGGTGTAGGCTGGCCGCAGCGGACGCGGCGATGTTGTGACCGCGGCCTACAGCGTGGGCCGACGATGGCAGCGTGTGTTGTGGGGGCCGCGCCGACGGTCAGCCATGAGGGATGGCGAGAAATCGCTCAAGGATGCTGGCGTGCCGGGTCTTGATGCGCTGCAGATACCGCAGCTCCTGGTTGCGCGTCATGTTGTCGCGAGCCAAGGCACCGAGCTTGGTGGTGAGTGCGTCGAAATTTTCAAAGGGTTTCATCACATACCCGATAATGTCGGAAGTAGTAGCGGATCGCATGCGATCTCGTTCGCGCTCCGTCGCCATCAGGAAACCGGCAATGCCGGGCACCGCCGCACGCAACTGGCTGATGGTTTCGAGCCCGTCCATGCCCGGCAAACTTACGTCGACCAACGCCAGGTCAAACCCCGGTGCGGTTGAATCCATAGCGATGGCTTCGTGTACGGCCTCTTCGCCAGAAAAAAATACAAACGTGGTGATGCCTTTTTCTTCGAGGCTCAGCGTCAGCCGGTTGGCCACCACCCGATCATCTTCGACGAGGAGCACCACCGGGCTGCGTGCGGTGCCAGCGCGTTCCCCTTTGGGCGCGGCGAGTTTTTCTTCGACGTCGATTTTTTGACGCTCGGTGCGGATCAGCTCGCGCATGAAGCCTTCGGCTACCGCCCGTAATTCCCGGGCCTGGTCGCGTTCGTCGCGACGCGTGACCATGTCAGCGCAAGCTCGGGCTACGACGTTGCGAGCGTGGGTGGTACCTTCGAGCGCCAGATCGATTACGTCGCCGGCACCCGCGCGAAACGCTGCAATGATGAAGGCGTTAGGCGCACTGGACACCACGATAATCGGGCGATGCGTCGGTAGCATGCCGCGGCAGCGTCGCAGCAGCTCGGTGGTTTCGGCTAGATCTTGTGGATCATCGGTGGCCATGGCACGGCAATCCAACACTAGTGCTGCCGGTCGATCTGATCGCACGATAAAATCGGCGGCTTCGGCAATTTCGTCGACGACGGCAACGGTAATACCAGCATTGTTCAGGCGTTCGACCAACGCGCGCAGCGGCCCGATCGCACCGTCGGGGCAGACGATTGCGGCCGCTAATGGCAACGGGCTACCCGCGGTCCCGCTCATCGTACGCGCCTTGGCTGCGGCAAGTCCCTCACATCGACGGTCACGCCGGTACTTTAATCCTTAATCACAGAGTGGGAAATCCCGTGGTCCAATTTCTTTCCAGCGAGGCAGGTTGTCATCAGCGCCGCTGGGTACTGCCGCGCGTGCCGGGACGGTGCTAGGCTGAGCGCGTCATGGCGCAACCTGAATCCGAGCATCTGTTTTTGCAAGCTTGCTGGCGTAAACCTGTACCGCGTACGCCGGTATGGATGATGCGGCAAGCTGGGCGCTACTTGCCAGCCTATCGCGCGGTCCGCGCGAAGGCTTCATTTTTGGAAATGTGTCGGACGCCGGCGTTGGCCTGCGAAGTCACGTTGCAACCGATCGACGAGTTTGGTTTTGATGCCGCGATCCTGTTTTCAGATATTCTGATTACGTTACCGGCGATGGGCATTGACGTGGCGTTTCCCGAAGCTGGCCCCAAAATTAGCAATCCAGTGCGCGACCGCGCCTCGATCGATGCGTTAGTTGTGCCCGATCCTGAGGCTGAGTTGCCTTACGTGATGGAGGCAATTCGCCAAATTCGTACGAGCCTCGGCAATCGCGTACCACTGATTGGTTTTGCCGGCGCGCCGTTCACCATGGCAACGTATGCCGTCGAAGGCGGCGGGTCGAAAGATTACCCACACACCAAGAGTTTGCTGTTTGGTGATTCGGCCAGTGCCCACGTGTTGCTTGATAAACTGGCGCGGACTTGTGCGAGTTACCTCGAAGCGCAAATTGCCGCGGGCGCGCAAGCGGTGCAATTGTTTGACAGTTGGGCGGGCGTCCTGTCGCCTGGCGATTTTCGTGAATTCGCGTTGCGCCATGCTACTTCAGCAATCAGCATGTTGCGCGCATCGTCGACGTTTGCCAAAAATCCAGTGCCGATTATTTATTTCGCCAACAATTGCGCGCCGTACTTAAACGATTACGCCAAAAGTGGCGCCGATGTGCTGGGTGTTGATTGGCGCGTAGATATCTCCGAAGTGCGTCGCCGCGTTGGCGATGGCGTCGCACTGCAAGGCAACCTGGACCCGGGTGCGCTGTTTTGCCCACCGTCGGAGATTCGCAAACGCGTTGCAGAGATCATTGAAAAGGCCGGTCCGGTTGGCCACATCTTTAATCTTGGGCACGGCGTCATGCCGCCAACCAATCCCGAACATGTGCGCGCCATGGTGCAAGCCGTGCGCGAGTTCTCGACGCGAGTATAAAGATGGCGGCCTCGACCAACCAGCCACACGGCAGCGGCGGGCCCGGCGGCGCAGGAGCCTCGCGTAAAAAAATCGCAGTGATCGGTGCAGGGGTTGGTGGGTTAACCTGTGCGTTGCGGTTGCACCAAGCCAATCATGATGTGGTGGTGTTTGAACGGCAGGCGCGGGTTGGCGGCCTGATCACCACGACGAATGTCGACGGTTATGTGCGCGAACATGCAGCCAGTTCATTTTTGGGCGGGCCCAGCGATGGCGCGTTGGCACTTTGTCACGAGCTCGGCGTGGCCGTTGAAAAAGCCTCGGCCAAGGCCAAGCGCCGCTGGATTTTTATCGATGACAAACTGCAGGCCTTGCCGCGCAATCCACTCGAACTTGCACGCAGCGGCTTGTTGACGGCGCGTGGCAAATACGAATTGCTGCGTGAGTCGCTAGTGCCACCGCGTGATGTTGAGCGTGATGGTGATACGTCCGTGTATGAATTTGCAGTTCGGCGATTCGGCCCGGAAGCGGCGCGGGCGCTATTTGCGCCCTTGGTAACCGGGGTGTACGCCGCTGATGCGGGTGATGTTTCGCTGCAAGCCGGCTTCAAGAAGTTTGCCGAATTCGACAAGGCCGGTGGGGTGCTGCGTGGCGTGCTTGCCGGTGCCGCCGGTGATGCCTTGCAACGCGTGGGCCGTTTGTTACGCATGATCTCCGACGACGCGGATGGTCCCGCTGGTCCCGGTGCCGCAACCCCAAGAGGCGTGTGGGCACCGCTCGGTGGCTTGGGCGCGCTCGTCGATGGGTTGCAGCGGGCGTTGCCCGGCGTGATTCGCTTGAACAGCACGGTGCGTTCGATTCGGCGGACCGACGCTTGCAGCCAGATCGTCCTCGACGATGGCCAGATCGAAGAATTTGATGCCGTGGTCCTGGCCGTCGCGGCCGCCGAGGCGGCGACGTTGCTCACTGAGCAGGCCAGTGATTTAAAAAGTCGGCTGCAGGATTTCACGCGTACGCCGGTCGCGCTTGCGTATTTGGGTTTCCCTGAAACCGCCGTCGCCGCATCGAACCGCGATGGTTTTGGCTTTTTGGTTGCCATGGGTGAGCGCTTGCGTGTGTTAGGTGTGGTGTTTGAATCCGTGGTGTGGCACGGCCGTGCGCCGGCTGGCCAATTGTTGTTTCGTTGTATTTATGGTGGTGGGCGCGATCCCGCGGCCTTTGATTTTGATGATGCAACGCTGCTAGCGCAGGCGCGCAGTGATCTCGCAACGGCGCTCCAGATTACCGCTGCACCAAGTCATCAAAGTGTAGTGCGTTGGCGCCAAGGTATTCCACGCGTGACGATGGGCCACGCCGATCGCGCCGCAGCGGCGTTAGCAGTTGCGCGCCGGCATCGCATTGTGCTTGCCGGAGCGGATTACCGTGGCGTAAGTGTGAATGATTTGTGCGCCGATGCAGCGATGGTGGTGAAGGAAGTAACTCGGTGGTGAGCTTCCGTGCGTCGACCTACCGGCGGTTGCCCGCGGGATTTATTGCCGTCGCAGTGCTGCTACCTTTGGCTTGTTCGGGTGGCCGAAAAGGTACGCGTGATGATGCGGCGGCCAAGCCAGCGATGGGCAGCGACGCAACCGGCCGTGACGCTGCCGGGCACGACGCAACGTTTGACAAACGCACGGCGCAGGGTGGCCACGCGGCCGCCGCAGGCAAGGGTACCGTCAACGTGGTGGTGCACTGGCCGAAGCCGCCACCCGCAGCGTTTGTGGCCGCGCCGCCGTGTCTTGGTGCAGATGACGCCGCGCCGATGCTGACGACAACGCGGTTGGTGGTAGGCGCATTGGTGCAACTCGATGGCACGGCAACTGTGGCGCGCCCCGCCGGTGCGCCGGTGGTGTTTGTGATCAGTGATTGCGCCGTGCGGCCGGCCGTCGCAGTGGCTGCGCTCAAGACCAACGTGCACCTGCGCAGCAACGGTCACAGCAAGGTCGCTACAATGCAACATGTGGCAACGGTTGCCGATCGTCGTGTAGTGCAGTTTCCGATAATTGGTCACACCGTCGAGGTTTCGGGCTTGGCATTGGGCACGTATATTATTGCCGGCGATGACGCGGCGGTTGCCGCAGGCACATTGGTCGTGACGGATCACGCCGCCGCCGTGAGCAATGGTGATGGCCGGGTGCAGTTTACCGCCGCGCCCGGGCCGCATCGCATTTTCGCGGACCTGCCTGCGGTTGGGCCGCGCGCCGCGGTGCACGCCGAGCTGGTCGTGCACGTGGTTGCCGGCGAGGAGATCACCGCCGATCTCAACTTCGGAGCGCCGTAGTGCGCGCAGTGTGGAAAATTTCCGAGCGACTAGAAACGATCGTCTGGGCAGTGGCGCAACCAACGTTGCGTAGCTATTGCGAAAGTACCAGCGCGTTGGTGGCCGCTGTCGAAGATCGCTCGCGGCGTTATACCAGTGAACGTGAGGCGCTTGATCGACCCAGCAACGCTCAAGGCGACCTTGCCGCGCGCGCCTTGTTTTTTACCGTCGCTGATGCCAGCAAGATACAATTGCCGTTGGCCGAATTGATCGCCGCGCAGCGCCTCGATGGTACCGCGGCGGCACCGTTGCGGGTCTTGGATATCGGTGCCGGTTGTGGCGCGATGAGTTTGGGCCTACTCGATGCGTGGGTGCGTTGTGGATATTCGCGGGCCTTGCACTTTACCTTGATCGAACGCGATGCCGCAGCGGTGGCGCTGGCGAGCGCAACGTTACTGCAGGCCGGCCAAGTCATGGGCGTTGCGGTTACCGTCGCGACCGTGCGCAGTGATCTCACGGCAGGTACGTGGATGCGGGGCTTGCTGCCGTTTGATCTTATCGTCGCGGGCACGGTGCTCAATGAATTGGCCGAGGTGCAACAGCTAAGCTTGGTGTCGGCTGCCATGCAGTTGGTCACGGTAGCCGGGCACCTGATTATCATTGAACCCGCGTTGCGAGAAACCTCGCGGGCCTTGCACCGTTTGCGCGATGCGTTGCTGGGGCGTGGCGCGGTGCGGGTGCTGGCACCGTGCGTGCGCGCTGGCGCACCGTGTCCCGCGTTGGCGCAAGACAGCGATTGGTGTCATGAAGAACGTTTAAGCGCGTTGCCGGCACGTGCGGCTGAAATTGCACGGCTCACCCACTTGCGTGACAGCGGACTTAAGTTTGCCTATCTCACGTTGGTGCGCAGTGATGCAGCGGTTTCACCGGCGGCAATCGCCGGCGAAAAATTTCGCATCGTGCGGCAACCGCGCGGACTCAAAGGCCGCGAAGAGTTACTTGGGTGTGGCGAAGCCGGGTGGGTGCCCATTCGGTTGTTGCGCCGCCATCGCAGTCAAGGCAATCAGCTTGTGCAAGATACCCATCGCGGCGATGTGCTGGTGCTCCATCGTGCGCTGCCGGTAGCGGTCGAGGCGGCGCCAGATGCGATGCTCGACATCCGCACCGACGATCGGGTCGAGCTAGTGGCTGCGGCACTGCCGAGCACCAGCGAGCAGCCGTGACATCTGCGGCCGCACGCGGCGTTGCCTTACCGCAATTGCACGCGTTGCAGCAGGCGCTGCAACCTGCGCAGCGTGCCACCGGCGCCAGGCAACTCGATGGTGCCGATCGCCCGCAGCGTCGAGCCCACGGCGCGTTTTACACCCCAGCGCCGTTGGTCGAATTCGTCACACGCCTGGTGTTGCAGCCTTGGTTGACGCGCGCGTCGGGTTCAACGTTGGTCGGCAACGCAGGGGCGTCGGCTACGTCGGCTGCGCTCACGGTACTCGATCCGGCCGCTGGCGATGGCCGCTTTCTGCGTTGTGCCGACGAGCTGTTGCGCGGTAGCGGCGGCTTAGCGCCGACGCTGATCGGCATCGAACGCGACGCAGCAACCGCTCAGGCTACGCGCGCGGCGTTAGCGCCCGCCAGCATCTACTGCCGAGAAGCTTTGCTTGACGCGCCTGCGCTGCCGCTGGTCGACGTGGTGCTAGGAAATCCGCCGTATGCGCGCAGCGTTTCGTTACGGCAACGGGACCCGGTGTTGTGGCAAGGGTTACGTAAACGGTTCGCTGCAACGTCGGTTGGCGAATGGGACGTGTATGGCGCGTTCATTGAAAAAGCGTTGCAGTGGGTGCGGCCCGGCGGCCGAGTTGGCATGGTGGTGCCGTCGCGCTGGCTCACCGCGCAATTTGCCAGTGGGCTGCGGGCACAGGTTGGCGCGCATGTGGAGTCCATCGTCGATTTTGGTTGTCAGCAACTTTTCGCCGACGCAACTACGTATATCGCCGTGGTGGTGATGCAACGTGCACCCGGCGCGGCGTCAGTTACGGCAAGCCAGTCGGTCGCGGTTGCGCATCACCATGCCCGCATGTGGAATATCGAGATGGTGCCACGCAGTGCCTTGGCCAATGTCGCAGCACCATGGTCGTTGCGGTCAACTACGCCGCTGCGCATCGGCGAATTGACCTTGGGCGATGTCGCCGATGTGGTCAAAGGTGTTGGTACCAATGCTGATTCGGTATTTGTGGTGGAGCCCGTCGCGGCCGACGGAGCGCTAACGCAGGTGCGTACCGCGCAAGGCCGCTTGCTGTGGTTGGAGTCGGCTGCACTGCAACCGGTGTGGCGCGGTCGTGATGTTGGGCAGGCCGCGCCGGTACGCTGTTGCATCTTCCCGTATCGCAATGGCGTGTTGATCGACCCCGCCACCTTAGCCGGGCGTTTTCCGTGCCTGGCTACATATTTTGACGAGCATCGCGCAGCGCTACAAGCGCGTGAGCGCGGCCGATTTACCGGCCCAACATTTTACTGTTTCGGCCGACCGCAAAACTTCGCGTTTTTGTTAGCGCCGCTGGTCAAGGTAGTTGTGCCCGATGTCACCGCCGGTGGTCGCGCGAGCCTGGATTGCGGTAGCTTGGTGCTCGATTCGGCCTATGCGTTGCGCCCACGCGCAAACGCGCCGGTTGGGTATCAGGCGTTGCCATGGTGGCGCGCGTTGTTATCGTCGCCCATGGTCCGCTTATGGTTGCAGACCACGGGAGTGTCACTGCGTGGTGGATATGTGCGCATGAAAACGGCGTATCTGCGTAATTTGCCGCTGCCTGCGGTTGGCCCCGCGCTTGACGCCAGCATTACTGCGGCACTCGCTGGCGATGAGGCGGGCAGCCATGAAGCCTTGCGCGTCGCGTATGGCATGACGCGCCAAGCCTGGACCGCCTAACCCGATCGCACGACGCAGCTCAGTCGTCGTCGTCGGCCGAGGTTGTGCCCACGCCGTCGTACCGCAAGCCCGACAGCATCGCCACGGCGGCTGGTAGGTCGAGCACTTCAACCGAGGCTGGCGCGTTGCTTTTGAGCATAAACGCGCAGGTGCCGCACGAGGTCACGACGATGCCGCCACCTTGGCTATGAATCTCCGCCAGCCGGCGCTTGGCCATGGCGTCAGCTGTCGCGGGGTCGGTTTTGGGTAACAAGCCACCGCCGCCACAACATTCGGTATCGGCGCGATTCCATGAAAACTCACGCAAGGTTGCAAGCGTGCGCAATACCGCGCGCGGTTCTTCGGTGACCCCAGATGAGCGTGCCAGGTGGCATGGGTCATGATAGTAGACCGGCTTTTTTGTCGTCGGTTTGGGCAGCTTGGCAGCATTTTTCGCGAGCATTTCGGCCAGCGAAATCACTTCTGGCATTTGTTCAATGCCTTCAGCTTTGTAGAGCGCATCCATGGCATAGCGGCAGGCCGAACAATTGGTCACCACGGTAGTAAAGCCGCGCAACGAGGCGGCCACCGCCGCTGCGTGGGTCCGAAACGCATCGCGTTGCCCAGCAGCAAGCAACGGATACCCACCACAATTATGCGGTGCCGCAATCAGGGGCACATCGCCAAGCCCGAGTTGTGTGAACACGGCCATGGCCGCCGCGACGTCATCTGCGCCTTTATCAAGTGCGTCGCAACCGGGAAAAAATGCGATGCCGCCTGCGGTCGATGGCGCCGGCGGGCCCGATGCTGCGATGTTATCGGGAAAGTTGGCCCGGGCACTGCTCGCCAGGCGCGCTTCGCGCTTGGTGAAACGTTCGGGATAGTTTTGCAACGTCGGATGGGTTATCCCTCGACGTGCGGCTTCAGCGCGGCCGGCGAATAACACGGCCGCCGGCTCGTTGTCGTGATCGCAATACACCGTGCAATGGCGGCAACCCGTGCAAGCCCACAGCCCTTCGGTGGTCGATTGGTTCCACGGCACCTGGTTCAACCGCAGGCGATTGAGCCGGTCCATTTTGACTTGGGGAATCCACGACTCTTTGCCGCTGGTCGTTGAAACCGGGCAGGCATGGCGGCACATTTTTGGGCAAAACGTGCAGTTGTCTAGTTGCCGCGTAACAGCCGGACCAGAAAAAGAATCACTCACGGCAACACGGTAGCACAGTCTGCGATGCCGGAGTGCGGTGCGTCGTGCGTGGTGCGTGCGCCGCGGCCCGAGGTCATGTTCGTTGCGGCAACACAGCTAATCTGCCACGTTAGACCGTGCCCGCAACCGCACCGCCGCGGGGCGGACGGCGCGAAACCAACGGCAGGTGCTGCGCCGGGTGGGCGCAGCGTTAACCGTGTTAGTTCGGCGCGCCGGATGTTGGCGCAGCGCAGAACTTCCAGTCGGCGGGAGCATTGTCGGTGTCACTACCATCGGCCATGCGGCACAACGATCCAACCGTCAGGTTCGAGTCGGCAATCATGACATCAAGGGCGGTGCCTCCTTCAACCAAGTTGGTGGTGCCAACGAAGCCGGTGATCACTGCTGCCGTGATGCCACCTTCGTACGCCAGTGCATCGATCACGGTTTTGTTGGTGACGTTGATCAACGCAATGCCATCGGGTGCGCCGTTTTGCACGTTGTCGTTGGCCAACCACCCGGTTGGCGTGAGCAGCGTAGCGTTCACGCCAACGGCGAATCCAGCTTTGGCAAGCACCAGGTAGTTGCCCGCGGCGAGGGTGCCCACGCTGCTCAGGTCATAGCGTGCGTACTCGGCGTTGCCGGAACCATTAATCAACACCACCGCTACGCCAGCGAGCGAAATCGCCATGCCCGTGGGATTTTTGATCTCGATAAACTCGGCGTTGTCGGTGCCAATTTGATCATAATCGAGTTCGTTGATAACCAAGTGGTTGGCGCCGGTCGACACCGTGATGGTGCTGGTTGCCGTGCTGGCTAATAACGTTGCCGACACAGTCGCAGCGGTGACCACCGAGCCATCGGTGTAGGTGAACGTCGCTTGGGTTTGGCCCGCCGCGACGGTAACGGTGGCTGGCACCGTGCCGGCGTTGGCTGGCGTTAACGCCACCGCCACCGAGGTACCGCCTGCCGGTGCCGGCAGATTGAGTTGAATCGTAAAGGTTGTCATGCCGCCTTGATTGACGTTGGCTGCTGGCGGCGTCATCGACACCATGGTCGGCACTTCGGCCGCGCCCAGCACGCGTACATCGGCGGTAAGTATCGACGAGTTTAACGTTGCGGTTAATGTTACTGCGGCATTTTGAACCAGCCCGGTGACCAACACTTGACCACTGCTTTGGCCCGCAGGAATGGTAATGCCGCCGCCCGACACGGTCAGCGCCGCAGTGTTCGACGACGTGATGGCAACGAAGGTGTTCGCTGGGGCTGGCCCACTCAACGTGATGGTCAACGGCGTCGGCGTGGTAGGCGTCATCATCTGGCCGACCCCAATGAACGAGGTAGCTGGTGCCATCGTCAACAAAGTGACCGCGCCACCGACCAAATCGCCGGCGTTGCGCGGCTCAAGCTTCGACACCATTTGCCGATTGTGCAAAATACCCGTGATGGCGTTGAAGTTTTTGCCGATGGTCGGGGTGGGCGTTGTGACAAACAAGAAGTCATCGATCTGCAGCGCATCGGCACCTGAGGTTACCGTGAATTCACCGAACGTGGTGTCGATCGCCGTCACGCTGCTCATCGGCGTGGCAACGATAACTGAGTCGAGTGTAGCTGCTCGGGTGCCGCCAGTTTTGATTTCGGCCAAGGTTACGCTGATCGGCGCGGGTGGCGCTTCCACGGTGGCCGAGGCTACGGTGACCGTGGTGACGCTGGCCAACTGCAACGCGCCTTGGAAGGCCCCGACGGTGGCATCAATGTTGATACGTGTACCAACATTCGCATCATTCAAGAACGGCGACATCGCGCCTGCGAACACGAACAGCCCGGAGTTGTCTGGGCCGTTGTAGCCCATGTCGCCAACTTTAACTTGCAGGTAGAAGCCGTTGCTGCCTTTGCCGGTTACCAAGGCGTTGCTCACGCGCACTGCGCTGCCTTGCGGCACGGTGCCGTTTTTAATGTCGTAAATAGATGCTGGGCAGCCGGCGGCACCTGGGTTGGCTGCCATCGGGCACGAATCACAAGCATCACCCTTGCCATCGACATCAGCGTCGACTTGCGTCGGGTTGGCAACACCAGGGCAGTTGTCAACGGAGTTATCGATGCCGTCGCGATCCGCATCGTTAGGATTCACGGCCGTACACGATGGCGTGTTCGGATCAACGGGACATGGGTCGCAAGCGTCGCCTTCGGCATCGTTGTCAGCATTGCCTTGTTTGCCTTTGTCGACTGGCCGAATTGGATTGAAGATATTTGGACAGTTGTCCGCGTCGTTCGCGATGCCGTCGCCGTCGGAGTCGGTGGCACCTGGGGCACCGGTGTAGATCGTCGAGCCGTCGACCGAGGCCGGACGAGTTGGCGTACAC
>JAGPDK010000602.1 GCA_018057605.1 Kofleriaceae bacterium
CGGCCTTCGTAGGCTAACTGACCAGTATCTAACAATTCACAAATGAACCATTCGGCTGCACGCGGCTGCTGCACCGTCGGTGCGACCGGCAACGCAAACGCCGGCAAACGTGAAGGCGCCCATTGCCGATGGCCGAGGCGTTGCTGCGCTAAGTCGCCGTGCCATGCGCGCACCAATTGCATTACCGACGCAAACGTGCGGCCGCGGAGGTCAACTGCCGTGAGATTTGCATGCAAAAAGTCGACGATGGGGCCCATATGTAACGGTTGGATTTTTTCGCCGCAATTCACCAGCCACTGTAGTGCAGCTCGCCACTGTGTTGGATTGTCAAAATGTTCGCTGAGTTTCGTGGCTAGTAGTTGTTCGACCAGTCGTGAATCTCCGCCGAGGCCAAGCACCTCAGCTCGACGCAACGCAGGGGCGATCGCGACATGATCGGGGGTGTGCAAAAATAAATGACGCATGCGACGCGTCAGTGGCATCGGCAAACCGAGGCCAGCGACACTGGTGCCTTGGCTCAATGCAACGGCCCACTGCCGATGCTCAGCCGGGCCACCAAACCACGCCGCTGCCAAAAAACGCGGCGTTGCATAGTGGCCAAAAAGGTGGCCGGGTAGTGAACTTGCGACCTGGAGCGGGTGGCCATCGGTGCCAGGCCAATCGTACGGATCCCGGACAACATTGTGTGCAACGTGCAGGAGGTTGCGCAGCATTTCGACTTGCAACACAGTTCCGCTCGTGGTTGGCGCAAGCGTCATGAAAGTTGCGCGGGTACGCAGTACGTCCAACAACCGATGCAACAAGTCGCGCTGGCTTAGTGCAGCAGCAGTGGATTCAAAAAGACAATGCAAAGCAGCGTCGACACGCGCGTGGGCGTGCCGACCAAAAAGACGAGAGTTCATACTCAGCTCCAAGGCAAACAAAGAAGCAGTGCGCGCCTCTTTGGGCGCAACAAAAACTCAGCTTCCTGATTTGCTAGGCAAAACGCATGAACATGACAGCCGTGAGAATGAAAGAATTAGGGGGCTGAGTCAAGCTCGAAGAATCCGCATGCGTTTGAGCGGCGGCGAAGTTTGCTCCCTACTCGGATTCCTAGCTATGAGCTGGCCGATGTCATTGTCGATACGACGCGCAAGACGGTGGAGCGTGTTGCAGCGGTGGTGCTGGCGGGTTTGTAGTTCGACTCCTGGGTAGAGCGCGCACGTCTGCACTCGTCGGAGGTTCGCGTGGCGGATAGAAAAATCTCGTAGCGCAAGGATGGCGAATGCAAAAAAACTGATAAAGAGGCCAACCGCTCCTGGGCTGGGCGCCTGGCTGCGAAATTGAAATTCACGAGTTTTCCAAGATGGGCTGATCCGTTGGCGCGCGCGGCGGTGGCGTATCCGCTACCCTCAGCGGCGTGGTGACCCCCAAAATTTTTACAAGCGGCATCTGGCAAACCAACAGCAGCGTTTTGGTGGGCGGCATTGGTTGCGTGGTCGTCGATCCCGCGTACTTTCCAACGGAGCTATTGTCGATTGCGGACTGCGCGAGCGCGCACGGCGGTGCGCAAGCCGTGGTGTTTACGCACGGTCATTGGGATCACATCATGGGGCATACCGCGTTGCCTGCGGCTCCCGTACTCATGAGTGCAAACTTGGCGCAAGCGATTACAAGCGGAGATCGTCGCGCATCGGAGTACCTGCAGGAGGCTCACGACTTTGATTCGCGTTGGTACGTGCCGCGCCCAGCAGGGCATGCCTGGCCAGTTAATCGTCAGCCACTTTTCGACGACGACGTTATCGAGATCGCCGGCTTGCGAATCGCGGTGTTACAGCTCACGGGCCATAGCCCCGACGGACTAGGCCTGGTAGTTGATGGAACTTTGCTGGTGGGCGATCACCTGTCGCCGTGCGAAATCCCGTTTGTCGACGATGCTGTAGCCTATGTTGCAACGTTGCGCCGACTCGATTTGCTAATGCGTAGCGACGTTCATTGCGTCGTGCCGGGCCACGGCAGCATGTTAACGGTTTCCGATGCCCGACGTATTTCGCAAGAAGACCAGGCGTATCTGGCCCAGTTGCTTGACGCTGCGGCGGCGCATGATGTTGCACGCGGATTGGCTATCGAACTGCCTCGTGCAGCAGCGGTCGTCGGCATGCGTGATCAACACGCAAAGAACTGTGCAAGGCTGGGCCTCGTCGCGGGCTAGTGGGCGCGCTTCGCAGTTCGGCCCCGACGAACCACAGCCGGCTGTTGCGGGCTCGCTCTTGCCGTCCCTGGCAGGAGTTCCGTCAAGTCGATTCGTTCCAAAACAAAATCCATGAACGTGCGGCGTGATCACGTGGGACTTTGGGACCAGCCAGGTTCGAGGCATGGTCGTCGGGTACGTCGGCGGGTAATGCTCGCACCAAGGTTCCCGTAGCCAGCTCCTGTCTGACCCTCAAGTGCGAGTTACACGCAATGCCGACGCCCGCCATGGTTGTGAGTTCAAGGGTCAAGCCAGCGGCGATGACGGGTGCGCAGGTGTCACCTCAACTGAATGCGTTGAATCTGCACTGGCGCACGGCATGGTGCGCGCCATAAATAAGATTTTGGCTGGGGCTATTACGCAGTAGCGTCTTGCGAATCCGGGGTTGCGATTGGCGGCGCGCCCAAGGCGTTGGCCAGCGAAATTCCGACGCCGCCAGTGGTTTGCACCAACGCCGCATACTGTGCCAGGTAGGTTTTGCGATCTTCCCGGGATATGCCCGGATTTCGGACAGCTCGAATGAGCGTGTTTTTGCGCGTGTGTTCCGATGGTACAAACTCAATCACGCTGACTTGATAACCGGCGCTGCGCAACAGCACCGAGCGCATGGCATCAGTCAGATCGGCACCGGTTTCTCGACGCAGATGCGGGGTGTGCCAAATTGCGGCAAAGGCACCACGGCCGCCACCTTCGGCGATCGCGGCCCAGCCTCGGGCGACTTCGGCTTGGCAACAGGGTGCAACGGCGATGAGCTCGGCGCCGACACGGATGGCTAAGGCCAAGGCATCGCAGGTCGCGGTATCGCAAGCGTGCAGGGCGATAACTGCGTGAATTGAAAAGGGTGGCGCGCTGGCCACATCAAGCGCGGCCTCGTCGGTAGCGCTGATCCCAAACGTCGCGGCCCACGCTGCGGCCGGTGCAAAATCTTCGACGGACGCGTGTTGAAATCGCACGCATTCATCGAGCTGCAATAACCGCACACGTCGGTAACATTCTTCAATCACATCGGCATTGCGGTCGATGCCGAGGACTTGCACGGGTACCTGCCATTGGTATTTGGCAATCCATGCCAACACCACGGTGAGATACGAACGGCCGCAGCCAACATCGACGATGCGGACC
>JAGPDK010000603.1 GCA_018057605.1 Kofleriaceae bacterium
GCCTGGCACTGGGCTGCGCATCGATCTGGTGGCTAATCGATTGCGGTTTCATCGCTTCGATCGCGGCTTGGTTGTTGATTGGCGCGATGCCAGCTTCCGCAAATACGATCTTGCCTATAGTTCGCCGTGGCGGCCGGTTGTCGGTGGGGCCCACATCGACGGCGGCCAAGCCAACGTGACGGTGCCATGGGCTGGCGGTGCAGCACGGTTGCGCCTGCGCACCGACGCTAGCAAGCCAGTGCGAATTAGCATTGATGGCAAAGCTGCCAAGTTAGAGCGGCCGGCGCCGACGGGTGGTGGCCCTGCTAGGCTCGACGATTTTTATAGCGTGCCAGTGCTGGCCGCAGGCGAACATGTGATTCGCTTAACGTCCGATAAGCGGACGTTGTTCACGGAGCTCGAAATGATGCCGGCAGCAGCTGGCGTTGACGCGCTGTGTCCTGCGGCGCAAGTGCCGGCGCCCGCGGACCAATTGCCAAGGGCTCCGTTGCAACAACTGTTGATCGAGCTACCGGCCGACGCGACCCTGAGTTTTGAACCGCGCGGTGACAGCCGCGCGCACGGGAGTGTTGCCCTTGTCACGGAACACTCCGACGGCAGCCTATCGACCGAGACCCAGCTGTGGCAGGGCACCGCGGGTGCCGGGATGGTGCACATTGCATTGCCGGCCAAAGCCAACACCTTGGCGCGTTTGGCCTTTACCAGCGATGCGTGTGCGATGAGTTGGGGCAAGGTCACAATCGACGCGCCGGCCCCGGGCCCGGCGGTAACGCCCGTCGCCCCGTTTGAAAATGTCGTCTTGGTGGTGGTGGATACGCTGCGTGCGGATCGCCTCGCGGTGTATGGCCAGACTCGAATTGCAACGCCACGAATCACTCAGGCAGTCACCGACCACGGCCTGGTGATGCTACGCAATCAATCGATGGCGCCATCCTCGCCGCCTTCGCACGCAACGATTCAGACCGGGCAAATCCCACGGGTGCATGGTGCGGCTGGCGACAAGGGCGAAATCAAGCCCAATACGCCGGTGTTGTCCGCGATTGCCCGTGCAGCGGGGTTTTGGACTGGCTATGTGGGCAATAATGATTTTGCGATGGCGCGCTTTCGCAGCGTCGGCAAATGGCATGAATTTCATACCCCAACACGTGAAAAAGAAGGCGTTGATTGTAAGGCCGTGGTGCGTCGGACGTTGGCCATGGTCGATACCGCCCTGGCGGCCAAGCAACGATTTTTTATCAGCGCGTTGCCGGTGGAGCCGCATGCGCCTTACCGGTTTCACAAAGGCATTACCGAGAAATATTTCGCAGGGCCGTTTGATCCGCCGTTTGGGCGTGAGGTTACCGGCGACCATCTCGATAAGTTCAAGACACTGTCGCTGGGCCCACACAGCATGGACCAGTTGCGCGGCTTGCATGATGGCGAAGTGGAATACTTTGACGGTTGTTTTGGCGCGCTCCAAGATGGGTTGCAACAACGCGGCGTCGCCGATAAAACTGCAATCATCTTGACCTCAGACCATGGTGAAGGGCTCGGAGAGCGTGGCGGCCGAGTTGGCCATGCGTATAGTCTCAATCATGAATTGGTCTCGGTGCCGTGGTTGATTATCGGGTCGCAACTGCGGCCCGGCGTAATGCAGGAGGTTTCATCGAACGCTGACATTGCCCCAACGGTGCTCGATTTATTGGGCTTGCCCGCCGACGCCCGGATGCAGGGCAGCTCGGTGATGGCAGCTCTGCAACGTGGTGGCGCAGCGCTGCCGCGCGTGGTCGCGAGCGAATATGGCAAAGCGCTGGCGTTGCGCGCGGGTAATTGGCACTACCTGGTGGACTACGATGGCACCGCCACGCTGTACAATATCGTCGACGATCCACAAGAAAAGCGCGATCAGTCGGCGCACCATCCGTTGTGGTTGCGCTACATGCGCGAAGCTGCCGGTTTCTATTTGGGCCATCGCGTGCAGTGGCGCGCCGCGAGTTGGGGCTCACTCGGCAACTTTGCTGCGACTAATCCGCTGTTAAAGGATGCTCATGGCGGATGAAGGCGCTGATGCTACGAACGCTGCGCTGGCCGACGCGCAGCGCAAGGCTAAACAACAGCTCGGCATTACCTTTGCGGCCAATGTTCCGCATAACAAAGCCTTGGGCATTGTTTTTGAAGCCTTCGAGGACAACGGCATCGTGTTTCGTTTGCCTTACGACGCTCGTTTGGTTGGCAATCCTGAAACCGGGGTGTTGCATGGCGGCGTGATTACCGCGTTGCTCGATGGATGTTCCGGCGCGGCGGTGTTTGCGGCGCAGCCGCGCTGGCCGATCGCAACGTTGGATCTGCGGATCGATTACCTGCGCGCAGCCGAACCGGGCCGAGCCGTGTTGGCCTTCGCAACTTGTTACAAAGTCACACGCAACGTGGGGTTTACCCGTGCCATTGCGTATCACGACAATCGCGATGAACCAATTGCTTCGGCCGTTGCGACATTTATGTTGGCGACTAAACGCGGTGATGCAGCGACGACCAGGGCAACGGCGGGCGTTGCGCCGGCGGCGGAGGGTTCGGCCGAATCGGCGAGTAGCGATGCCACCGGCACACCGTCGGAGTCCACACCGTGAGTGAAAGTATGTTGCAGCGGATTACTGCCGCCAAAGCCCGGTGCGAATTTGCTCACATCGCCCATGCTGTGCCGTACGCGCAATTCATGGGTATGTCGCTGCACATCGAAGCTGGGCAACTCACGACGGTGATGGCGTTTGCGCCGCAGCTGATCGGCAATCCTGCCTTGCCGGCCCTGCATGGCGGCACGTTGGGCGCGCTGCTTGAATCCGCAGCGGTGTTTGAATTGTTGTACCAGACCGATTTGACGACCATGCGAGGTTTGCCCAAAACCATCACGTTTACCGTTGAGTATTTGCGTTCGGCCGGGCCGTTACCGACGCAGGCCGCAGCGACGATTACGCGGATTGGCCGCCGGGTTGCGAATGTTTCAGCGGTGGCATGGCAGGCCGATCGCGCCAAACCCGTGGCCACGGCCAACGTGTTGTTGCTGGTACGCAGCGGCCAGTAGATGTTCCACTCCACCCGTGCGGGTAACGCGTAGCTGGGTGTGTTAGCGTTTTGTCATGGCCAAACTCCCTGAAAAGAAACTGCGGTGGGACCGTTTAATGGCGTTCGTCGCGCTGTTGGTGATTGGTGGCGCCGTGGCGTATTATTTCCTGATCTACAGCAAATAACGCTCGGTGCCAGCTTGGTACCTGCAGGCAATGCCGGGGCGCGGGCGCCGATTTTTTGAACGTCGTACTTTAGCGCACATTGCGGTTCAACAGGCTGTTGACTAGATTGGGTAAACCTCGACGGG
>JAGPDK010000126.1 GCA_018057605.1 Kofleriaceae bacterium
CCCCGCACGTGCCACCCCCCGCACGTGCCAGCCCCGGCAGTTGCACGTGCCACCCCCGCAGTTGGTTGACCGCTGCACCCGCAGCCGCTGGCACGTGCCACCCCCGCAGTTGGTTGACCGCTGCACCCGCAGCCGCTGCACCTCCAGCCCCCACGGCTTGTGCCCAAGAGGCTCAAATACTTGCTAAGGCAGTAGTTGCGACTTGAGGGTCATGATTGGGTCGGTCGTGTGGTCGAGCGCGCCCCACACCAAGGTCGCGCCGGCACCGGCGACGTGGAAGCCATCCAGAGGGAGACCAGGCGCGACGGCTGAGACCGACCACGTCATGTTGCTGCGTTGCGCCAACATGAGGTCGGCGGTCATGCCGTCTTGGTACACGATGGTTGGAACACCACCGCGCAACACGATGGTGGCGCTGGCGCCAACAGGATGGGTGCGGTCGTTGTTGCGGGCACCGTCATCGACCAATTGCGGAGCAGTGACCGTGCCGTTCCATGATGTGTAATAAACTGCGTCGACCAGCGCATCTTGATATGCCACATGGATCATCGTGCCATCGGCAACAGCGCTAGCCCACATACCGCGGTCGCCAGTTTCATCGAGCACCGTTTCTGCAAACTGTGAACTGCCCGGAGCGCTTTCGCTGGCGACCACCAGGGCGGTACGATTGCGGTCGTAGTACACGGCGGCCAACCGGCCATCCGCCAAGCCTAGCAAGGTCACAAAAAGGCCGCTGCCCGTCGGCATATCAACGGTTGGTGGCTCGGCAAATACTTCGCGACACATCGTTGCCACGCAAGCTTGGCCGGTACTACACGCCGTCGCGCAATCCGAGGTTGTCGCGGCGCAGGCTTGCAACGGAGCCATGGTTGGCGACACGATACACGCGCGTCCGCTGCCACAGGCACCGGCGCAGCTTGCCTCACTGCTGGTGATGACGCTGACGGTCCAATCACTTTCACCCGGCGTGGCACGCGTTGCGCGGGCCAACCGCAACTCAGTTTTAAACACTCCGTCGGCGCCGGGTACCTTGGTAGCAAGATACGCAATCGCTGGGATGCCGGAGCTGTCGATGAATAAGCTTGCATATGCGCCGATTTCAATCGTGGCATCGTCTTCGACGGTCATGGTGCGAAATTTGCCTTTCGACTCTTCGACGGCAAATTTGAGTGAGGCGTTGTCGACGTCATAGTATGCAACGTTGGCTTTGCCACTGGCCAAGGCCACGGAGGTCCACTTGCCGACGTCGGCACCGGCGTCGACTACACCACCGCGATATGTGGATGGATCAAACTTCGGTGTCGCGTCAGGTACGCCGTCAACCACCGTAAGTGATTGTGATTGATCGGCTGCGATGTCAACTAACACCAAGTCGCCGTAGATTAGATCGTAAGTCGCCGCCACCGTGCGCGTACCATCGGTGGCCACCGAGTTGAATCGGCCAATTTCGCCAGGCGCCAACTCGCCGGGCTCGCAAGCTTGGCTGCCGCACGGATTGTTGCCGCAAGAGCAGCTTTGCACAAACATCGCACCGACGACAATGAGTGCGCCGAGCCATGCGGTGGTCCGTCCATTTGTCAAACGCGGTAAGCTGCGCTTGCGACCACCATGCCGGCCGCCAACGTTGCGTCGGCGCAAGGTGTTGCCACCGACGAGTGCAATGGCCAGCGCGATGATCCATGGATCACTGCCGGCATTGCCACCACTGCCGCTGCTCTGGCAATTACAGCCACCAGTATTACTACCCGCTTGGCCGTGAAAGCCGTTGGTGCCGTTCGCGGCAAGCTGCGCTTTGCGACGTTGGGTGGCTTCAGTTTCGGTCGAAAATTCTAGCGTCACAGGTGTCAGCGACGCGGTGTCGGAATCGCCGGTACGGCGCGCAACTACCTCAATACGATGCGTGCCCGGCACCCACAGCGTCCGGGCCCGCACCGTTTGTTTGCGGCTTGAGGACCACGCCGACCACAGGCCATCATCGAGCCGCCATGACCATTGGGTGGCGCTAATCGCAGCGCCGGCATCAAGCGTGCCGAGATCGAGTTCAACCATGGGCCCACCATCGACGGCCCACCGCGCCGGATTGCTGAGTTCAGCGTCGCTTGGCATACTCACTTGGGCGATGGTCGCACTTGCTTGCACGCGCGGCCGGGCCATGGCAGCCGGCGCAAAGTCGGCGAAGATGGCGAGGAACTGCTTGTTGTCGACGGCGGTGATGTCCTTTACTTTGATGGCAAGGCCACCGAGCTGTGGCAATTCAAAGCCGCTCAGCCCACCGGCCAAACCCGGCAACGCGAGTTCGAGCAACGTTGGAATGTTCGCTGCCAACGCGGCAGGTGTTTCACGGAGGGCTTCGCTGTTTTTGACCGTGACGTTGGTGAACGCGTTTTTGAGATCGCCAAACACCGGCACAATTTCACCGGCTGCGCTCGCTTGCAGGCCTAGCGGCAAATGCAGGTCGGTTACGACGGTGAAGATGCGAACATACTGCTCTTCGATCTGCGCGAAGAAGTCGAGCTCAAGGCCTTTGAAGGTGATGTCGAGCAGCGGTTCTGCAACCGTTTGCACGCCACCAACGTCGACGAACGTATTGAGCCCCAGAACCACCAACGGCGGGGCTTGCGGCCGCAAGCCAATGGCCACCGCGCCAGTTTGCGTAGTTAAGTCACCCAGCGAGCGCGACAACAGTGCCAAGGTATCGGTGGTGAGCTGCGGCACGGTTGCCGTAGTTGCGGTGATGCACAACACGCCACCGTCATAGAGACTGTACATCAGCTCTTCAAGTTGGCTCTTGTGGAGTCCGAAGGCCATCCCAAACGGCGCGCCGGTGTCGGGGCGGGTGTTACCTTGGAAAAATGTTGATTGCGGAATGGCGACGCGCGGCGGTGCCACGGCGGTAGGGCCGCAACGATCACGTGGTGTGCCAGCGGGCCGAGCGCCGCCGAGGAAGCCCAGGGCCAAGCCGCCACTGTTGGTGGTGGCATAGCCACCGGCGACATCGTAAATGTCAGCCGAACCTTGGGTCGCCGGCGATACGTTGCCCAGCAGCGCGGCGCCCGATAAGCGGCCGGCAATGCCGAGTTCTTGAACGCAAGCATTGTCGGCTTTGGTGCAAACGTTGTTGGTGCAGGTGGTTGCAAAAGGCCCACATTCGGCGGTCGTGCCGGACGGGCACGCCTTGCAGGTTTGTTCGTTGACCGCATCGCGAATCGCGCTTTCAAACGTATCGCTGATGGTGCCAATGAAAACGCCCAAGCCCAAGCTGGCCAATTGGCAACCGATGCTGCCGGTGAGTTTTACGTCGTGCGTCGTTAGCTGTGATAGCGTCACGGCACCGGCATCGACCCGCGTGGTGCCAGCGAGCGCATCTTGGGGAAATGCGATCGGTAGGTCGATCTTAATGTCAGCGTTGGGGCCAGGGGCCGTGTCGACCGCAATACCGCAATTGCCCACGAGCGGAACTTTCACGGGGATATCCATGACGGTTTTTAGTCGCACACGCAGCGTCACGTCGAGACGGCTTGCGCCTTGAGCTGGGCGCAACTCAAGGCGCGGTAAGTCGCCGCTGCGTTGCACTATGTCGATTTGTACCGGCCCGCACGGCGATACAGGCACGCCGTTGGGGCAACAAATGGCTGGGTTACCGCCGCAGTTTGCCGGCACATCGATCGATAAGCCCATGCTGCCAAGCAGGTCACCGACTAACACGGCAGGATCCGCTGAAATCGAGGCCAAGCCAGTGTCGGAAATTCGAATTTGCGCGGCGTTGGGGCTGCGTAACTCCGACGGAAATCCGCCCGGCGTTGGTTGCAAACTGGAGCAGCCATTGCTGCAGCCAGCCAGGCCGCCTAGTACCGAGGTCAGCACAGCAACGGCCAACGGCAGGGCATACAAATAGCTGCGACGTGACGATGGTTGGTAACTAAAAATAAGCTTCATGGTCCTGCGGCGACAGTACCTGAAAGTTGCGCCAAGTCGACTCAAAACATGGGGCATTGACGGTGCGGCCCGGGGGCGGTCGCGCCCGGTATATTGCGCAGCGCTGGCGACCGCCGCGAACGTCATTTCACGTCGGTGTTGACACCAACTCAAGGTCTTCAAAACGACCAGGTTGTTTTTGACTGTCTTGCAACAACCGCACTGCGATCAGTCGCCCGCGTTGTCGAAATCAGCCTAGCGCGATGCTGCAAGCTTCGGCGCTCGATACTTCGAATTTACCAGGGGCTTCGAGCTCGATGGTTTTGACTACGCCGTCTTCGATGAGGAACACGCCTCGGCGGGCGCGCTCGCCCATGCCGGCCGCTGATAAATCGCCTTCGATGCCGAGGGCTTTGGTGAATGCTGCATTGCCATCGGCAAGCATGGTGACGATGCCCGTTGCGCTGTGTTCTTTGGCCCAGGCGGCCATAACATGGTGGTCGTTGACCGAAAGGCACGCGATCATATCTACGCCTTTGGCTTTGAGTTCGTCGGCTTTCGCGACGTAGCCGGGCAGGTGTTTGGCCGAGCAGGTTGGGGTGAACGCGCCCGGCAGCGAGAACATGACAACTTTTTTGCCTGCAAAAAGCTCAGCGGTGTCGATGTCTTTGGTGCCATCAGCGGTGACGGCTTTGATTTTTACCGAAGGGATTTTGTGTCCAACAGAGATGGTCATGCGCGCGGTTCTAGCATTGCTTTGTGCACGCGCCACTACCACTGGCATGCTTTCGCTATACTCTCAGGTCATGGCAATCTCGGACGATGCAGGCAACGCAGGTGGCAATGAGGCGGATCGTGGGTCCGGACATGGCTCGAACGAGCAAACTCTCGGCGCGCGGCCCACGCCGGCAGCCGCTGAGCGTAGCGGGGTGAATCCAACCAAGCGCCGCAAGCGTAAAGTTTGGTGGGCCAAACGGATTCGGCGATTCGGCATGGCTTGGAACAATGCGTTGGAGATCGCCACGGCGGGCCGATTGACTGCGCCGTATGGTGCGCCGTACGAAGTTGTGCACGAAGAAAAAGTGTATCGCTTGCGGCGCTATCAATCGAAGCCCGACGCTGGGGTACCGATCTGCAATGCGCCACTGTTGCTGGTGCCGCCGTTGATGGTGGCGTCGGAGGTCTATGACATCGCACCCGACGTAAGCGCGGTGGCAAATCTATCGCGCGCCGGCATTGATGTGTGGCTGGTCGACTTCGGCGCACCTGAGCGCGAAGAAGGAGGCATGAGTCGCACCCTCGACGATCACGTCCGGGCGGTGGCGGACGCGATCGACCGTGTCAACGACTTGACTGGCCACAACGTGCACTTGGCTGGCTACTCGCAAGGCGGCATGTTTTGTTATCAAGCGGCGGCGTTTAAGCGCTCGGCCCGGCTCGAATCGATCATTACGTTTGGTAGCCCGGTCGATTTGCATCGCACCGTCAATTTGGGCGAAGGCACCACCGAGCGGTTGGTCGCCGGTGCGCGGTCGCTACTCAACGTGCCGTTGGCGCACATTGATGGCTTGCCAGGATTTTTCACTTCGACCGGTTTCAAATTGTTGTCGGCCCGCAAAGAAGCCCAACAGTTGGTCGACTTCGTGCGCAACTTGCACGATCGGCAAGCGCTTGAAAAGCGCGAAGCTCGCCGGTTGTTTCTCGGCGGCGAAGGCTTTGTGGCCTGGCCAGGGCCGGCGTTTCGCAAATTCTTCGACGATCATATCGTTTCAAATCGCATGGCTTCCGGCGGCTTTGTGATCGACGGACGGACCGTGACGCTCTCGGATATCACAACGCCAACGCTGTACTTTGTCGGCGATCACGACGAAATGGGCCGGCCTGCAGCCGTGCGTGGCATTCGCCGTGCGTCACCCAAAATCGATGAGCTTTATGAAATCGGCATGCGCGCTGGGCATTTTGGCTTAGTGGTCGGTGGCACCGCGCAGCGGCACACCTGGCCCGCAGTTGCCGAATGGATTCGTTGGCGTGAAGCGCAAGGCGATCGGCCTAAGCTCGCCGTAGATGTGCGGCAGTACACTGGAATTGATACGTTCAAATACACAGATGCCATCTTGCGCGGCGATGTTTCAACCGCGCAAGCGCTGGCCGATGCGGTGGTTGCGTCGGCTCGCCCAGCGGCCGGGCCGCGCTCGATTCGCGCGCTGGCGGTCGATCGATTGACGCATCGCCCGCAGGCCGATGCCGGCTCGGGCGATGACAACCTGTACGGCGCCGATGATTATGACGACGAGGATGATGTCAGCGATCGCGCTGGCTTGCCGGTTGATCTTGAACTGGCCCAGCAGGTGGTGCGGCGGGTGGCCACCGGCGTCATCGAACGCATGGCCTCGATCTCGGAAGATCTGGGTAGCTATTTTGACAATGCGCGTTGGCAACTGCCTCGGCTTAATCGTTTGCGCAATTTAACCGACGACACGACGATCTCGTTGGGCAAATCGCTGGCGGATCAAGCGGCGAAGATTCCTGACAATACGTTCTTTTTGTGGCGCGGTCGAGCGTTTACCTATGCCGAAGCGAACCGTCGTGTCGATGCCGTCGTGCGTGGGCTCATCGCGACCGGCGTGAAACCTGGGCAACGAGTTGGCGTGATGATGTTGTCGCGACCGTCGCATTTGTCGGTGGTCGCAGCGATCAATCGCCTCGGTGCAGTGGCGGTTTTATTGTCTCCGAATACACCGCAAGACAAGTTGTCGCGCTGCCTCGACCTCGGCGAAACCGATGTGGTTATTGTTGATCCTGAAAGTGCAGCGCGGGTGCGGGTGGCCTTTGCCGGCAAAGTGATGGTACTGGGCGGCGCGGGTGATCCGGCGCTCGCGGTTGCGCCTGGCCAGGTCCGGACGTTGCCGGCCGGCGTCGTTGATATGGAAGCGATCGACCCTGAAACTGTGGTGTTGCCTTCGTGGTATCGTCCGGACAGCGGTCGCGCTCGCGATCTTGCAATGGTGTTTGTGACCTCGGGTAAACACGAAGCGTCACGGGTCATGCGTATCACCAACCGACGCTGGGCGTTCTCGGCCCTCGGCGCTGCGGCGTCGTGCACGCTGACCTCACGCGACACGGTGTATTGTTGTTTACCGCTGCATCATCCGTCGGGTTCGCTGGTGGCAGTTGGCAGCGCCTTAATCGGCGGTACTCGGTTGGCGCTTGCATCACAATTTGAGCCGACCACGTTTTGGGATGAAGTGCGTCGCTATGGTGTTACCGTGGTGTATTACGCTGGCGAAATGGGTCGCAATCTCGTCGATTCACCGTCGGTAGTCGGTGAGCAAAATAACCCGGTGCGGTTGTTCGCGGGCAGTGGCATGCGCAACGACGTGTGGCGCCGTATCGTCGAGCGCTTCGGTGTCGGTGTGCTCGAGTTTTATGCATCGACCGAGGCCAACGCGGTGTTGGCCAACGCATCAGGCAAAAAAATCGGGTCGTGTGGCCGACCGTTACCAGGTGCGCCGCAGATTGCCATCGCCGCATGGAATTTCGACGACGATGACTTTGTGCGCGACGGCCATGGCTTTTTGGTGCCGGCCCGCATCGACGAGCCCGGCATGTTGGTTGCAAAACTCGATGCCCGCGGTGGCGCTGATATTGCCCATATCGATCCTAAACGCTTGTTGCGCGGCGCCTTTGGCCCCGATGACGTGTGGTTTGTTACCGGTGATTTTTTGCGCGTCGATGTCGAAGGTGACTATTTCTTCGTCGATCGCGCCGGTCAAATGATTGCAACGGCGAACGGCCCGGTCGCTAGCACCCGGATCGAGGATGCGTTGTATGATAGCGGCACGGTTGCGTTGTGCGTTGCGCTCGGTATTGGTGCGCGTTCGGCAACTCCGGTGGCGGCGGTTACGCTGCGCAGCCAGTTGTCGCGGGCCACGGGCGTTTCGACCATGCCCGCCGATATCGAAACCCTCGATGCGTTAACGGCTGCGGCGTTAACGTTGCCCGATTACGCTAGGCCACAACGCATTGCGATTGTCGACAACATTCCGCTCACGGCGGGTTTTCGGCCACTCAAGCGCACCTTGAGCGCGGCTGATTTTGCCGACGGACCGCGCACCTTTGAGTGGGATTTGCGTGTGCATTGTTACGTCGCCACAGGGTGACGGCGGCATGGCCGGGGCACCGTGCTGTGGCCTATTTAGGTAAAGCCCGCGCCACGCGAAATGCGGCAAAACTGTGACCAGTGCTGCTGACATCAGCCAGCTTGGGGGCGATGCTCTGGGGTCGTGACTAGCCGATGGATTCGTCCACTTTGTGCACCAGCAGTCGTTGGCGCTTGTGTGTTGCTTGCAACCGTGGTGGCACCGCTCGCAGCGCTGGCTAACCCCTATGAGTCATTCATCAGCATCGAAAACGATGATGATCTGTACGATCTGCAATCGCAGCAGGCCATCACTGACGACACCTTCAATCAACTGTTGGATTTGCTCGATCGTGGTGTTGATCTCAACACTGCTGACCGCGCGGCGCTGTATGAACTGCCTAACCTCACGTACGATGAAGTCGATGGCATCATCAAACTGCGCGAGCTAGAAGGGCGGATTCGCGATCCGGCCGAGTTGGTTACCACCGGTGTGTTGTCGCAAGAAAAGCTATTTGCGATCGCCGCGTTTTTGACCGAGGCACCGGCGCGCGATAACCCGCTTAATGCCCACGGCTTTGTGCGGATGCTGGCGCGCTCGTCGATCGAGGATCGTGATGTGCCGGCTACGGCGCTGCGTGGCCGGGTGTCGGCGTTATCAAATTGGAACGCTGGTTTTGCTGGTGTGTTCACGCGTTTGCGTTTAGGCGACGCGCAATGGGATCCTACTCGCAAAGCGCTAGTCGCCGAGGCGGCGTCGCTGCGCTTCGAATTGCCTAAGATTTTTGCGCGCTACAAGACCGACACCTACGATGCCATCGTCGGCAGCTACCGGGTTGGCTTTGGTCAACGCTTGGTGTTCGACAACACCAACGCTTACAATCCTAACGGGTTAATGACGGACGATCAGCTGTTCTTCGACTCAGACCTGACGCGCAGTTGTAAAGAGTCACAAGGTGAGCTCGCGACCAAGCGGTGCGACACCACGACCGCGCCGTACGTGACGCCAGATTTTCGCTGGCGTGATGGTTTGTTCGGTGCGGCCGGTGGTGCCAAACATATCCCGCTCGGCGAAGGCTGGATGCAATTGTATGGTTGGGCGTCGTATTCGCGCCGTGGCATCTACCAATATGAATTGGTAAATCGTGGCATTTGTGCCGATCCCAACGACGACAGCGATCCCAACTGCGCTGCACCGAACGTGTATCGCAAACCCGATGGTGCGCTGTTGTCGCCAGCTTCGCGGATTTCGTTTTCGACGCTGCCCAATATTTTCGGCGAAGTGCTCGGTGGTGCCAATGCTACGTACTACATCGATCGCCGCACCCATGTCGGTGTGACCGGCTACGGGGCCTATGAACAACAGCTTGTCGGCGGCGTTGACCTCGACACCCAAGAGTATTCACGGATTCCAACCGGCCGCAGTTTTGGTGCGGTCGGTGCCAATGTTGCGTTTGGCCACAAATGGCTCGACGTGTTTGGCGAAGTTGCCTACAGCCTCGACAAATCGCCCGATCCGACCGGGCCGATCAATGGCGGTGGTGGCCCAGCGGTGATTGTGCGTGCGACGGCAACGCAGAAGAATCAAGAAGTTGAAGCCAGCCTACGATATTACAGCATCAATTTTGCCAATCCGTATGCTCGGCCGTTGGCGGCGCCCGATGAAGTGAACGGCCAGCGCGCCCGCGATGAAGTTGGCGGTCGGATTCGCCACCAATGGGTTACCAAGCGATTGGCGTTGCGCAGTTATGTTGATTTTTGGGTCACGCCAAGTGCCTCAATACCTAAGCTCGATGCGTGGTTTCGCGCCGATGTGCGTGCGACGTCGCAATGGCGTTGGGGCTCTTGGATCCGTGTGCGCGACAAAGACGTTCGGGAAACAGGGCGTGGTCAATGTTACGAAATCTCGACCGAGAATGACGAGAACGGCGAGCCGATTCCGTGCAAAGGCCAACAGTTAACGGCCATCGGGCGGGTGTCGTACGAACCTCACAAACAACTCAACACCACGCTGCAAGCACAGCACGATTGGGTTGATGATCCGGTCAAGCATCCAACCAAGTACCGACATGATGTTTCGGCATGGCTCGTCGGGTTGTACAAGCCGACCAAAGAAGTGCGCGTGCGCGTGCGTGGTCGTTATCGCTTTGAAGACATCTTCGACAACACCTACCTTGAACAAACCTTGGCGATGTACACTGATGTATCGATGAAAGTTCGCCGCCGCGATACTGTGCGTGTGCGCTTCGATGCCAACTTCTTTTTGGACAAGCGCGATTCGACGGCCGTGCGTTCACCAAATCCTGAATTGTCGCTGTGGCTCGGCTATGAAGCGCGTTACTAAGAACGCAGTAGCCAAGACAAAATCCCGACCGGAAAATCCCGACCGGGGTTTGCTTTTATGAAAATCCCGACCGGGGTTTGTTTTTATTGTCTAAAATCCCGGCCGAGGTTTGTTTTTATCTAAAATCCCGACCGGGGTTTGTTTTTATTGTCTTTCACGCAACTTCCGCCACGTCCGGCCGATGGCCGTCGGATGCGACCAGCCTACCGCCGCCGCGGTGCCTACTACTTCATCACCCGCCGTTGCACGCAACGGAAGTTCCTCTTGCTTTCCGGCAAGTTGACCGACGCACTGGTCACCTATGCGTTAGCCAACGCCGCGAAACGCACGCACATGCAGATCCTCGGGTTCTGCTTCATGTCCAACCATTACCACCTGGTCTGCTACGACCCGCACGGCAACGTGTCGAAGTTTGCGCATCATTTTAATCTGTTCGTCGCGCGCAGTTGCAATGCCGCCCACGGCCGTGCTGAGAATTTCTGGGCCAGCGACGGCATGTGCATTGTCGAGTTAGTCACGCGGCAAGACGTCGTCGATAAACTCGCATACACCTTGGCCAATCCGGTTGCCGCGGGCCTCGTCGGTCGTGCATCAGCATGGTTTGGCGTCAACAGTTGGCGCGCGATGATCGACGACACGGCCGTTGAAACCGCGCGACCGCGCGTTTTTTATCGCAAGACTGCACCAGCGTTAGCTTCGGTGCGCATCTCCGTGCCGCCCGGCATGGGGCCACGTGCTGCCTTTGTCGCCGACGTCGTCGCGGCTGTGCGCGCCATCGAACATCGTTGCGATGTGACCCGGCAGCAACATAAGACGCAGGTCATGGGCCGCGCCAAGGTCTTGAAACAATCACGCGAAGCTTCGCCGACCACCCGCCATCAAATGTTTGGACTGCGACCGCGCGTCGCGTGCCGCAGTCAGTGGGCGCGCATCGCTACGTTGCAACGCAACACCGCGTTCGAGCATGCCCACGCCGCTGCCCGGCAACGTTTACTGCGCGGCGAGGTCGCCAACTTTCCGCTCGGCACCGTTGCCATGCGCGCCCTCATCGGCCCCGTGCGCGAACCGGAAGGACCACCGTTGCTCAACGTGTTTGCGGCGTACGACGACGCGAGTTGAGTACGCGCCGCTCACGGCGCTGTTGTGGTTCCTTGAAAATTCGCCCGCTGCACCAACCTCGCCGCACGCTGCGGCTGTTTGGCGTTTTCGGGCGCGACGCAGCACCTGCATTACGCGCTGCAGCGGCGTGACTTGCCGCGATTTTCTA
>JAGPDK010000604.1 GCA_018057605.1 Kofleriaceae bacterium
CACCGACGAACTTATTACGTTGCTTATGGAAGTAGGCGACGGCATGCAGCAGTTTGGTGGCCCGCCGCTTGGCATCGGCGATCTGTCATTTGTCGATGGTGGCCGCGCATCGCCGTATCATCGGTCGCACCAGAGCGGCCGCGATGTTGACCTCTTGTTATATTTGCTCGATGGCAAGGGCCGGCCGATCGTGTCAAATGCCATGCGGCCGGTTGCCGATGACGGACGGGTTGTGGATGGCTCCGGGGTGCAACTTGACGTGGTGCGAACCTGGGCATTGGTCAAACAGTGCATGGTTGCACAGGCGGCCGACGTGCAGCATCTGTTCTTGTCGGAACCGCTCATTCAACTCGTGTTGGATCATGCCCGTACCGTCGGTGAACCCGCTGCGGTAGTTGAACGCGCACGCGAATTGATGTCGCAACCTGCGCCCCATGCACCCCACAATGATCACATGCATCTGCGGATTTACTGCAGTGCCGAAGACGCCAATCGCGGGTGTGTCGATTTTGGCGCTGCCCACCGCCGCAAGAAGTTGGACTAGCGTGCGGCCGGTGTTTCGCAGAAGCTTTGATACAATTCGGTCAGCCGCTCTTCGTCGGAAAGTTCCGATTTCGGTGCGGGGCTAGCATCGGCGCCAGCGGCTGGTGGCGCTGTGGCAGAGCCCGCGGACGAGCCAGCGGCATCGGGTGCCGCCGGTGGCGCGGCTGAGCCTGTCGGCACATCCTCATTTTTGATCGCGCGAATGGAGCGCAGCATCTGTTCAAAATCGCGCAGATGGGATTTGAGCGCGACTGCGTTGGGCGCCGAGATGGCGATGGTTACGGCGCTCTGTGCATTCACCATGAAGGCTTGGCGCACGGCGCGGGCCTTGGTGGAGTAGGTCAGCCATTCCGCAGCGAAGTCCGTCGTCGGAATCGCTTTGGGGTCCCATTTTAAGCGGCTGATGGTGACGCGCGCGATGCGCAGCTGGGTTTCAACCGCGCAAGCGTAGTTCGACGCGATCGACTCGTTGCGGTTTCGACACACCGGAGGCCATGAACAAATGAGTGTTTTGTCGACGGGCTCGCTGCTGATCCAGATGGTGCCGAGCGGCGTCGTGCGACGCAGCCATACTGCAATGCCAGGGTAACTGGGCTGTTTGCTGATGCGCCAACCGCTTGGCAGTTTGATGGAAAACCCGCCGGCGTTGTTTACTAGGACCTGATTTTCGATTTCGGCGACGGCCACACCTGCACAAAGTGCAGAAAAAAATACCGCAGTGGCGAGAACTCGGCGCATGAGTGCTTGCTGAACGTACCGGTTTGTCGTCGAGAAATCGATGATTTCGCGGATTTGTGCGCAAAACCCGCACCTGAACAGAGTCACAGTTAAAAAGTTGACTCTTTCTGTTCTGCTATTGTTGACCGATTACATTCACAAGATTATCGTGGCAACACTTCGAAGCTGGACATCTTCTGTATCCATCATCGAGTGTGTAGCTAACTCAAGTTTGTCAGAACGAGCGACCAGTTTTAGTCGGAGCCAAAGAGGGTTGGCTTTCGATTTCTAACTGGGCGGGTCGATCTTGCGAATGTTTGCGCTTTGGAGAACACCAGTGTTTGCACGACCACGAGATTCCGTAGACCGAGAGAGAGGCGAGGGCACCATCGTGCCGTTGCGCTCTGCTGGTCGTACCGATTTCGCGGCAGGCCAAGGTCACCACGTCGACGAATCCCGTCCCACGCGGCGGCGCGTGGCGACGGTGTCGCGCGGACGACTTGATGAGGATGACGTCGCAGCTCCTATTGCGCGCCGCGCACCTCGCGGCTTGTTACTCGAAGCCGACCTCACGGCCATTGAAACCACGTACGTCGATGGCATCACGGCACCGCAAATTGTCGAAGTCTTCACCAGCCGTGGTGTGAAGTTCTCAGAAGCCAGCTTTCGCAAATATGTGCAACAGGGTTTATTGCCACGCTCGCGACGGGTTGGCCGTAAAGGCAAATACCGCGGGTCGTTGGGGATGTACCCAGCCAAAACGATTCGTCGCATCAACTCAGTGAAAGAGTGGATGGCCGACGGCTACACCATTGAAGAGATCCAGGGCCAGTTCCTGCTGTACACCGATTTGGTCGAGAACTTGGCCGAAGGCCTAAGCGAGTTGTGGATACGTCTCGCAGCTGATCTCGAAAAACTTACACACGAGGCAACTCGTAAAGCGGTGGTCAAGGAATTGGCCGACCTACGCAAAGACGCTGAGGGCTTTGTGCGCCGCGTGGGTGAGGTGACTCGACGAGTCGCTGCGCCACGAGGTCAGAATTTTCGTCGAACCGGCGCCGCGGGGAGCGCCGAGGATTTGTTGTAGCGGCCTCCCGCAAGCCGCCACGTTGTTTTCGTCAAGGAGAAATCATGAGTGCTGAAGATCGCCAACGTACTGAAGAATCTGTCATGAACCACGCAGCGGGCGACGAAACCGCTGTGAGCAAAGCGCCGAGCGAGCCGCCGATGCGCGCCCGGGCGCGTGGCACTGCGTTGCCTTTCGACTTCCCCGATGACGAAGGCGACGCCAAGTTAGCGATGTCGGTTGGTGCGCTCGCCCGTGGTTCGATGGCGCGGATCGAAGCACCAGCGGTTGGCTTTGACAATCAAGAACCTGCCGAGCATGAAGACGACGACTTTGAAGACGATGACGAAGGCGACGATATTGCTGACGAGGGCGAGATGGTTGCCGATGGCAACGGTGGTGAAATTCCTGCGGTCTCGCGCAAAATTCGCCGGCGCCGTCGGCGCGAGCGACCACGCAGCAAAACCATCGCAATGAAACGGTTGACGCGTGAAGAGCTGCGTATCGGCGCGTTGATGTTTCCGCCCGTGGACGAAGCGCGCCCAACTCACCGCGTGCAGTGCGCAAGCGGCGAGCAGCGCCCTTGCCCGTGGGTGGCTTGCAAACATCACCTGTACCTCGACATTAATCCTGAAACTGGTTCGATCAAGATCAACTTCCCCGATCTGGAACCGTGGGAAATGAAACAAACCTGTGCCCTCGATGTGGCCGAACGTGGCGGCATTACCCTTGAAGAAGTGGGCGAAATTATGAACTTGACCCGTGAACGCATCCGGCAAGTTGAAGTGCGCGGGTTGCTCAAGCTCAAGATGGGTTCGCCTTCGCCCGATGAACTTGGCGCTGATCTGCTACGTGAAAAAGCGGAGCGCGAGCGCAACTAACCCGCATCGCTTTGACCGGGAGTCAAAGCTGCTAGCGGTCCCCGCTGATCCTGCGTCACATTTTCGATGATCATTCCGCAGGTTTACCAACGCCTGCGTCCTTGGGGGGTGACCACATGCG
>JAGPDK010000127.1 GCA_018057605.1 Kofleriaceae bacterium
CGTTGCGAGTTGCAGCGGTTTCGATGGCGTCAACCATCGCGCGGCCCGTGCCCTGGGAGGGCGGGTTGCGGCGATGACCACGGCTTTGGTGCGCTGGCGGTAGCCCCGGTGTCCGTCGTCGCTGGTCGGACGTCCGTGGTCCGAGTAAGCAATCAAGATCACTGCGGGGTTCGTGCGATTGGGCTTACGTGACTGGCATTGGGAACGGCCCTTGTACAATCGAGGCTAACCAGCACCGTGCACGCCTGGTCACAGTGATGCTGGTTAGCGAATGATCGAAACGCCGAGGCGCGCTAGATCCGCTGCACCGATGAGCCCCGCATCATCGCCGAGCTCGGCGGTTACGACGGTGAGTGGTTCGAGCACCGCCCGTGGCGCGACAACTTCAAGTGCAGTGAGCATGTGTTCGAGCAACATGGGGGTGCGCCCTAACATGCCGCCGCCAAGCACCAAGCGCTCGCAATTGAGCATCGCGAGCGCGTTGCCGATCGCCACGGCCAGCGCAGTGCCGATTTCTTGCCACAACTCGAGCGCCCAGACGTCGCCATCGGCGGCGGCTTGATCCACATGGCTCGGAGTTGCGGCGTCAATGCTGCCGGCCGCGATGACGGTCGCTAACGACAAGCCATCCGCTAGGTCACGCTGGATTCGTTTCATTATTGACGCGCCGCCGGCGTACGCTTCGACACAGCCTCGAGAGCCGCACGCGCACGGCACGGCATCGACACCCCAAGCGATTTTGCAGTGGCCCAGCTCGCCGGCACAGCTCGACGTACCCTCGACCAGCTGACTATTGGCGATGAACCCAGCGCCAATGCCTGTGCCGACAAACACAGCCAACATGTCACGTGCGCCCCGGCCCGCACCGTACGCGAATTCGCCCCAGGCGATGGCATTTACATCGTTGTACATGGCGACGGCAAACCGCGGCCCAAGCGCTGCGGCTAACATGGGGCCAAACGCTACGTCGCGCCAGCCAAGATTCGGTGCGTTGGTAACCGTGCCGCGCCTATCACGGAGCATGGCCGCCACGCCAATGCCGACGGCAATGGGGGCCAGCTCGGCTGCGGGTTCGCCAAGCTGGCTATCGTCTGGACCAGCAACGAGTTCGTGCACGAGTGCAACAATGGCAGCGCACACCGACTGTGGGTCACGCTGCGTGCCCACGGCTTGACGAATGATGCGGACCGGTACGCTCCGGTCAGGCGCGGATCCCCGAAACAATGCGGCACGCAAATTGGAACCACCGAGATCAATGCCAACACAAGGTGCCAACGTCATAGGGCCTCAACGGTACGCCGTGCGTCGGCAATCGCGGTTCGCATCAACTCGGTGATGTGCGCGAGGCGATCAGCGTCATCGGCTTCGCAACGCATGACCAGCGCGGGTTGGGTATTCGATGCGCGCACCAAGCCCCAGCCGTGCGGCCACACGGCACGGACACCGTCGATATCGATAATCTGGCGAATGTCGCCACGGGCGCGCATCGCTGCGGTAACCGCTGCAACCACCGCGAATTTGCTGGCATCCGGGCAATCGATACGAAGTTCCGGCGTGGAGGCCATCACCGGTAACTGGTTGGCTAGATCGCGCAAGGTGGCGTCGCTGCGGCTAAGCAGTTCGAGTAACCGCCCACCGGCATAGATGCCATCGTCGAAGCCAAACCAGCGGTGGGCAAAGAACATATGGCCGGACATTTCGCCAGCGAGCAACGCGCCGGTTTCTTTCATCCGAGTTTTAATCAGCGAATGGCCAACTTTCCACATTTCGGCGTGGCCGCCAGCGCGATTAAGTTCGTCGTACATCGCTTGCGAGCACTTCACTTCGCCAACAAAGCGCGCGCCAGGATGTTCACGCAAAATGGCGTTGCCATAAAGAATCATCAGCTGATCGCCCCACAGAATCCGACCACTGCCATCGACCGCGCCAATTCGATCGGCATCGCCGTCGAGCGCGATGCCAAGTTCGGCACCTTCGCGCGCGACCGCAGCAATGAGGTCTTGCAGATTGGCGGCTACCGTGGGGTCAGGATGGTGATTCGGAAAACGGCCATTCATCTCACAATACAGCGGCACGACGTCGAAGCCCAAGCGTTGATACAGCGCCAGCGCTAGCGGGCCGCCAGCGCCATTGCCGGCATCGACCACAACCTTCATGCGGCGATCGCCAAGCACAATGCCGCCGCACGCTGCATCAAGGTAGGCACTGCGGACGTCGTTTTCGGTAAGGGTGCCGACCACCGGGAGCTCAGCCGGGGCATCGAGCAAATGCGCCGCAACTTCATCGCGCAATTCCGTGATGCTGGCACCAAAAAAAGAGCCGCCGTTGAGCAACAGCTTAAAACCATTGTCTGGGGCCGGATTGTGACTGCCGGTAATCATGATGGCCCCGGCGGGGTGCAAGTGCTTGTCAGCGAAATAGAGCAGGGGCGTAGGCCCAACCCCGATATCGACGACGTGACACACACTGCGAAGCCCTCGCACTAGCGCTGTGAATAGGCGCTCTGAATGCAGGCGGCAGTCGCGCGCAACCACCACGGTATTGCCATGAACGTAGGCCCGGCGCGCGAACGTCACACCAATCGCGGTCACGGTTGCGTCGTCTAAATCACGGTCCGCGACACCGCGAATGTCATATTCTCGAAAACTACTTGGGACGAAAACCACGCCTATAGGTACCGCGTTAAGCCGCGCGCGGCCAGCGCATCGACAACGCGGCGCACATCTTGCGCGCGATCTTTGGGCATGACCAGGACGGCGTCACCGCGTCGCACCACGACCAAATCTGAACAGCCAAGCAGGGCAATGACGCCGCGTTCAGCCACCGCAATATTGCCGGTGCCATCGATGACAACCGTGGTGCCGGCGCAGCTGTTGTTGTCGGCGTCACGACCCAACATGGTGGGCAAGGCGGCCCACGATCCGATGTCATCCCAGCCGATGTCGGCAGCCACGGTGACCACGCGGTCGGTGCGTTCCATGATGCCGTAGTCAATCGAAATCGACGGCAACCCAGGATACACAGCGGCAATCGCGGCCTCGACGGCGGCGGTGCCTGCCGGAATGGCGGCCGCGATTTGACGTATTCCTTGGGCTAGCTCGGGCAGATGTGTAGCCACTTCCGCTAACAGCCGTTGCGCTGACACCACGAAGATGCCGGCATTCCAAAGGTGCCGCCCCCCGCTCACATACGTCGTAGCCACCTCAAAGTTGGGCTTTTCAACGAATCGAGTAACCGCAACCATGGTGTTCGCAGCGACGGGCGCAGCCAACTCAAGGTATCCGTAGCCGGTTTCCGGACGTGTCGGCACGATGCCGATGGTGCAGATAACATCATCGCGTTCCACCGCTGCAAATGCAGTTTGCAGCACCGTGGCGAACCCAGGCTCGTCGGTAATATGTTGATCCGCGGGCAATGCGACCAATACTGCGGCGGGGTCCCGCGCCGCGAGCAATGCCGCGGCCAAGGCAAGCGCAGGCGCGGTATTGCGCCCAATCGGTTCTGCGATGTACTCCGCGTTGGGCAACGCGCGCCGCGATGCTTCGAGAAACGCGGTCGCCGTGATTACCAACGGCGGGGCAGGCACGACCTCCGCAATGCGACGGGCTGCAGCGCTGAGCAGGGTTTCGCCGCCAGTGCCCAGCGGCAACAGTTGTTTGGGCATAGCGCGATGCGATAACGGCCACAATCGCGTGCCACTTCCACCAGCGAGAATTACAGCGTGACGCACGCGGGTATCGTCGGCGAACCTTGTCATGTGTACAAGCACAACGGTCACTGATTCGGCGGTGGCATCAACTCCAACAAAACGATCGTGACCTTGCCGAGCACCAACCCGCCAACCACCGGCGCAACATTACCGTTGGCGCTAAATGTGGTTTCGAACGGCGCGGACCGTGAGACAAATATCCCGCTGCTGCTTGTGACGGTGCCGCCGACTGCGCTGCGGTCGGCGCTTAGATATGCAATCGTGCCCGCCGAAGCCCGCACCATCACACCGGACGCAGGATTGCCTTGGAAATCACGCACCATCCCAATCACTAGCCCTTCGTCGGGAAAAAACAACAGTCGCAAGGTAGTCAAAATCTGGTCCAGGCTTTGTCGCGATAAACGATAGCCCTGGATATCGACAGTGTCGGTCGATGCGTTGGCCGCACGACAAGAGATCGTCGACGTCGCTTGGGCCCCATCTTCAAGGACGTTAATGCAGGCCGAGGTGCGAAAGCGATTCGGCGACGCGCCAGCCCAGCTTGGCACCGGGGCCGACCCCGTGCGACTGAGCGCGGTAAGAAATTGACTTGCCATCGACCATTCGAGCGCCCCAGTGAGCGAATTGGTTTGGGCCTTAGGCTCACCGACTGCGACTGCGATGGAATCTGCCAAGGCCGGCGCCAAAAATACGCCGCTGTCGAAGTCATTGACCGATGCGGTCACTTGCACGTCAGTTGGACCTGCGCAAGCCGCGCCACTGACCAATGTCAAATCGGTGCAACCTAGGTCCACCACGGTTTGTTCGTCGTCAGGCGAATAAAAAGCGCGGCCGGCAATCGCGGCGCCTTGGCCTAAGCCCGTGGGCTTCCCCGTCGGTGAAAACTGCAGATTGGTTGGACAAACCGGTTGGTTATCGATCCGCGGCACGCCACTTTTGGGGAATACCGCGACTTGAATTTCTAACCGCTCGTTGGGAACATTGGTGACCGGTAACTGCAGTCGGTTGAGACTACAAATGTTTTCCGTCGCTGGTAGGTCTTCGCAGATGCGTACGTACGGCGCCAGCGGTGTTGCCGGATTAAAAATCCGCACACTGACGACCGCGTCGCATTGAATCGGAATCTGCAGGCACGATGTCGCTGGGCAAGTTTGCTCGGCACCCGAGGTTAATTGCAATTGCAGCTGCAGCGGCCCGTCGGGGCTACAGCTAGCGCCGACCGCGATGGCTGCCGCGATCGCCCAACGCGGGTGCAAGCGCCAGGTCATTTGCTGATCCATTCGAAGGCAGGGGCAAGGTCGCGCCGATCCGGCGTTGCGGTGATGGCCAACGCAATGCCGGCGGCAGACAACAATACGCCGCCAACTACCGATGCTTGCACCCAACGCTTTTGATACCAGCGCGCCGTCGTCGGCGATGGTCGCATTGGGCCAACTGGGCCAAGCGGTTCGGGCAAGACCGGCGGTGGTGCGATGCTGGCAAAGATTTTTTCGGGTGTCGTGTGTGCGGCCGGCTCAGGTTTTGCGAAACCAGGTGCTTCATCACGCCACGTACCTAGCGCCAATTCGCCGGTGCTGTCGCGGCTAATCACTAGCGCGTCGTGGACCCCGGCCAACTTCGCCATTTTGCTAATGGCGGCGCCGCGACCGGTTGCATCCGGTGCGGTTTGGAGCACGCGCCGCAGTCGGGCGACCACAATCTGTGCCGGTGCGACCAGCGCGGTGAGTTGCAGCGTGGCTCCGGTACCCAACACGTCGATCTGCGCACCCACCGGGACATGTTCAGGCGAAACCAGATGCACCACATGCGGGCCAGGTGTCACAGATACGGTCATGGGGGCGGGGCCCATGATGATGCCGTCGACGACGATTTCACCAGCACCCGTGACCGCGAGCGGCACCAGGCTGCCTACCGGCTGCCGGGCGGTATCATAGGCGACGATGACATTTGAAACGTAACGACCGCGATCAGGCGTAAACGTTGGCGCCAACCGTGCGGTCAACGCAAACCAGCGCGAGGCTTGCGTTGGATTTTTATCGGTGAGCGCTGCGCGACCGCAAACGAACGCGAGGTCGGCATACACGGTGAGGCGCGGCGCGGTTGGATCGGCGCGATGTAGTTCGGTCATCGCCGACGTGGCGCCGGCAATGGCAACGCTGGTTTCAAACCTCCCGAGGGATTGCTCGGCGTCCACCAAGGCCCGCGTCGCGGTGGCGAGCGGCACATCTTCGACGTCTTCGAGCGGTCCCACCAGGGCCGCCGCGATCGTGGTATCTGAGATCGGTGCGAGTTGGCCATTGCTAAGCAACGCAGCGGATACTTTGTTAGCGAGCGCTTGTGATTGCGGCGTGCCCACGACGTCAATAATTGCGAGGGGCCGACGAACGGTCGGGCTTGGGCTTGGGCGCGTGACAGGCGCCGCGGCCACGGTGGGTGCACCCGCTGGCCCCGGCGGTGCAGCATGGCTTTGGCCAAGCCCGCGCGCCATGACGACCATAACGAACGCTGCCAAAAACGTCGCCCAAAACGCCACGCCCCGCGACACCGCAACGCGATCGCGGCGTCCACAAAGCGTCAGGGGTTTTGCCCATTGGCTGGCCATATCCACTACTATAGTAACAAAAGGGCGCTGGTCCTACCTTTGCTTTGCCCGCAATGAATCATGGAAGACTCGCAACAACGCCTTGAACGCTATGACATCGTAGATCGCATTGCGGTGGGCGGGATGGCGGAAGTTTTTCTGGCCAAGGTCTATGGCGCACATGGTTTTGAAAAAACCGTGGCAATTAAGCGCATTCTACCGGAATTGGCGCTGGATCCTGAATTCGAAGAACGCTTTATCGCCGAAGCCAAGGTCGCAGTCCGGCTGTCCCATGCCAACATAGTCCAGGTCTTCGACTTCGGTCGTTTCGGCGAATCGCTTTTCATCGCGATGGAATTTGTCGATGGCCTCGATTTAGCTGCATTGTTGCGCTACATGCGCGAGGCGAAGCGCTTGGTGCCGCTGCCGACCGCCTTCCACATTGCTATTGAGATTATGCGCGGCCTCGACTTCGCACATCAGCACGGCGTCGTGCATCGCGATGTGTCGCCGTCCAATATTTTGTTGTCGCGCGCCGGCGAAGTCAAAATCGCTGACTTTGGTATCGCCGTCGCAGCACGGCCGCATCGACCGGGGCAGCCAGGCCCACGCAAAGTTATGGGCAAGTGGCGCTACATGTCGCCCGAACAGACTCGTGGCGATCAGCTCGATACCCGGTCTGATGTTTTTTCCGCCGCGGCGGTAATTTTTGAAACATTTACCGGTGAAAAACTGTTTCCGGGCGACGACGCCGAAGTGATCAGCCGCAATATTGCCGAGATGGTCATTCCGAAAGCTTCGGCCATGCGTGCGGGACTACCGCCACGGCTCGACGAGATTTTGGCTGGGCCGTTGTCGCGTCGGCCCAACGACCGGCCAGCCCGACCCGCCGTGATCTTGCGCGCGTTAATCGAGCTGTCCTACGAATCCAGCATTGTTGCGACTTCGCTCGATCTAGCGGAGACTGTTGCGTTAGCCCTGTCACCGCCGTCGGGGGCGCGATCTGCGATCGACGATGTGATTCGCCAACAGTTGTCCGCCAATGAAAGCTCGGTGGCGCGACAAACTGCGGTCACCGACGGCAAACCGAGCATGACGGCACCCGGGCAACTCGAATCGACCGGGCTGTGGCTGCACACGGTTGGGAATGATGGTGTTTCGCGGCTTGAACTCCAAGACCCGACGATTGTGGCTCAGCCGCGATCGCGGCGGACCTCAGCGATGCCAGCGGTGGAAAGTGCGGGGCAAGCCGCCGCCGTCGCGCTTGCTGCGCCCCCGGTCGCAACGCTCGACATCGATCGTCGAACCGAAGTCGGGGCGCCGCCACCGCCTGACGAGGACGCCTCGGCGGTGCCTGCAGCGGAGCCTCTGGCGCTAGCCGGCAATGGCGCAACTGATGCAAGCGCCACCGTGGCAGCGTCAGGCCGTGGCCTCGCGACGACGACGGTGCGCGTCCCGCCACAAGCTGTCGTGCGTCCGCCCACCTCCCGTTGGATGGTTGCTGGCACCCTGGCCGTTGTTGTACTTGGGGTTGGCGCAATGTGGTGGGCGATCGCGCCGCGCGACAACGCCGCTACCAACCAGCGCAAGCCTGGGCCGGGCACTGCGGCGAGCAACGCGCCGGTTTCCGGCGGTGTGCTTGATCTTGCGTCGAAGCCGGAGGGCGTTGAAATCCAGATCAATGGCCAGGCGTTTGGCCAAACCCCACGGCGCGTGGATGTTGCCGCCGGCGTGCGCCTCGACGTGCGTTTACACAAGGTCGGATTTATCGACTATGTTGATACGTTGAACCTCCCGATGGGGGCGGTGATTCGGATCGCGCCGACCTTAGCGGTCGCGCCAGCGCAACTTGAAGTCGCGACCGAGCCCAACGGCGCAACGGTGACGTTGGCGGGCCGCATCATTGGCGTCACGCCGCTCACATTGACTGACTTGCCGCCGGCGCGCGATGTGCAATTGGCCATCAGCAAGAGCGGGTATTCGAGCTATGAAACCAAGGTCTCTCTGGTCGCAGGCTCCCCAACGGTTATTACCCAGACGCTTAAAGCGACGCAGCGTTACGGGTTAGTAAATATTTCGGTGCAGGATGCGAGTGGAGGCGTGAGTGCCGGCAACCTATATCTCGCTGGCAAATTTGTCGGCGAAGCCCCGATTCAGGGCTTAAGGCTGCCGGTTGGCCGCCACGAACTTGTGCTCAAAAATTCGACGCGCGGATTGGCCAAGTCGATCGTGATTGTTGTCGACGATAAGCGGACGAGGTTCTATTTGGTAAAATTCGAGGGTGCATAGTACCGTGGCGCGCCGGCGCCGCGATAGCGCGCGATGTTACAGGCCCGCAACTCGGCCACCACCGTCGGTAACGGCAGTATCGTCAGGCTCGTCGTAGCTACCGTATTCGTCGCGATACAATGCACCAATATCGTTGCGAATAAACACCTCGACCAATTCCGGATCGAACATGCGTTCGGCTTGCTGGCGCAGCACCTCTTCACATTCTGCAGCGGGCAGAGCAGCTTTGTACGGACGGTCCGTGGCCATCGCATCGTAGGCATCGGCGATTGCCACGATGCGTGCCGCCACCGGAATGTGTTGGCCGGCTAGCCGATCGGGGTAGCCTGCGCCGTCCCAGCGTTCATGATGATTGCGCACCGCGGAGATAATCGGCCGCAGCATTTCGATTTTCGAAGCGATTTCGTAGCCCTTGACTGGATGTTCGCGCATGTGTGTCCACTCGGTATCGTCGAGGGCGGCAGGTTTTAGCAACACCGCGTCGCGAATACCGATCTTGCCAATGTCGTGTAGAAATGCGCCGAATTCAAGTGTTTCAAGTCCGTCCGCTGGATAACCCGCGGCTTGGGCTAACACCAACGCATAGCCAGCGACTCGGCCGCAGTGGCCCTTGGTGTACGGATCTTTCGCTTCAATCGCCTCGGCCAGCCCAAAAAGTGCTTGGCGATTGGCGGCTTTGAGTTGCAAGTAACTTTCTTCGAGTTCTTTGGTGCGCTCGCGAACTACGACGTCGAGCAGTGTTTCGCGCCGTTGTAGCTTTTGATGTTCAGCGGTGATTTTTCGAACCAGCTCGCGTTGCTGTTCTACCAGCGTCAACAACTTGATGCCTTCGCCCACCAACGCAATGAGCCGGCTGCGTTCGTGCGCATGTGCGACCAAGCGCATGATCGTGCCGGCTTGGACGGGGCGGTAATCGAGCTCAACGGCGTCCGCCGGGTCGCTGACTAAGGCGATTCGCAATGCTTCGGGGGCCGAGGCAATACTAGCTTCCAACAATCGCACGGCATCGAGCAGCGGCGGGGCGTGCCCCGCAACGATGACATGCGCGCTATTCTTGTGTAAGCGCTGCAAAGCTTGTTGTTCCGTCGTGGCGGTGTCAACCGTCAGTCCCAACACACTGAGCATGCCGGCCAATTCGCTGAGCGCATCGGAATCGGGATGCGCAACCAGCGCACGGAACCGGCGAGACATTATGGCAGTGTAGCGCAGCGGCTGCTTTGGCGCGTGGATTGGGGCGGTAATTCCGGGTGGTCTGTTCGGCCACGCGCGCAGCCTCGGCCCCGCGTAGCCTCGCAGTGATTGCAGTTGTCTGCTAGCTTGCGGTGTAGATGCAGGAGGTCACCGGAAATCTCGCGGGGTTACGAGCGAGCGAACTCAAGCTACTTGAACGGTTGTATCGCCGACGGATCGCGCCAACTGAGGTGGTTTCACCGGAATTGGCGGCGGCCATGGCCGAGCTAAGTGCCGCCATGCATCGCCAAGTGGGTGTGTTGATTGATCGTCGGGGCGCGGTTGCACATGTCATTGTCGGCGATGCTTCAAAACTAATGTTGCCCGATGTCGGCCGGATGCGTGGTGGTCAGGGGCGCTTTCGTGGACTACGCCTTATCCACACTCATTTGCGCGGCGAAGCGCTGACCCGCGACGATCTGACCGACTTGGCGTTGTTGCGATTCGATTTGGTGGCAGCTTTCACCGTCGATGCGACCGGCCGTATCGGCAAACTTTTTATCGCGCACTTAGTCGCCGATGCGCCGTCGGACCGGCCGTGGCGCGAGCTGCCACCAGAAAATCTCCAGCAACCAGTGACCGATGCGGCCGCGCTCATTGCAGATCTTGAAGCCGACTATGGTAAGCAACATCGCGGCGCGGGGCGGGTTGCCACCGTCGATCAGCGGGTGCTGTTGGTGCATGTTGCGGTGGGGCGGCAACTCGACACCGAGGCTCGGGTCGCTGAACTGCGTGAATTGTGCCGAACCGCTGGTGTTGAAATCGCTGACGTGTTCATTCAGCGCCGGCCGGATTTGGATCCCAAGTACCTCGTCGGGCGTGGCAAGCTCGATGAAATATTGTTGCGTGCCATGCAGCTCGGCGTCGAACGCGTCATTTTTGATCCCGATCTGTCGCCGGGGCAAGCGCGCGCGATTAGTGATGCGACCGAACTCAAAGTGCTCGATCGCACGATGCTCATCTTAGATATTTTTGCCCAGCATGCGACTAGCCGCGATGGCAAACTGCAAGTCGAATTAGCGCAGTTGCGTTACGCCCTGCCGCGGTTGGTTGAGAAAAACACCATGATGTCGCGCTTGACCGGCGGCATCGGTGGCCGGGGCCCAGGCGAAACCAAACTTGAAGTGAATCGGCGGCGGGCCCGTGAACGCATTCATGGCCTTGAGCACAAGCTCGAAGAGTTGGCTGCAGATCGTCGGTTGCGGCGACAACGGCGCGGGACTCGTGGGGTGCCGATCGTTGCAATCTGCGGTTACACCAACGCTGGCAAATCAACGCTGCTCAATGCCCTCACCAATGGCAACGCTCGGGCGGAAAATAAGCTGTTCGCCACGCTCGATCCGATTAGCCGGCGCTTGCGATTTCCCGACGAACGCGAAATCGTGTTTACCGATACCGTCGGATTTATTCGCGACTTGCCGAAAGATTTGATTGCGGCCTTTCGTGCAACCCTTGAAGAGATGCATGACGCCGATCTGCTTATTCACGTCGTTGACGCATCGGATGCCGATCGCGACGAGCGCTTTTATGCTGTTCAACGCATCTTGGGCGAGCTTGAGTTGGCCGACAAACCTCGCATCGTCGTTTGGAATAAGATCGATCGAATTTCGGCGCAAGATGCCGATACCTTGGTAGACCACGCTGGCGGTTTTGTTACATCGTCGCTTGACCGGGAAACCTTTGTACCGTTGTTGTTAACTATTGTTCTCACGCTTTGGCAGGGCGGCAAGCCCGCTGTCATTTATTGGCGCCATGCCGCCGTGGATGCCGATGT
>JAGPDK010000128.1 GCA_018057605.1 Kofleriaceae bacterium
TCCGTGGTCCGAGTAAGTAACCAAAATTACTGATGGTTTCGTGCGATTGGGCTTAAGTGACCAGCATTGGGGACGTGCCCGTCCCTTCTGCCGCCGACAAGTCGCCGGCATTCAACCCACCGCGCGTCGCCTCGCGCGTTTTTCTTGGCTCATTCTTTAGCCGTTCCTGGTTAGCAGCCAATATCCAACGGCCGCGAGGTCCGAGGTCCGGAATCCGGACACAATCGGACTTGCGGACTTGCGGACTTGCGGACGCATGGTTCGACGGTAGGATGGGCGTTCTTCGGAGTATGGGGGCAAGGCACGGAAGCGGCGGGCACCGGCCACCCACAAGATGGCAGGTGACTGTGATGGAGCATCGCGAGTGCCCGCTTCGAAGCACCCCAGCAGATCATTCCGGGCCTCCGCGCTGAGCGCAACTCGTCATGCTCGGGTGGCGCGAGAGCTGCGAGGGAACGGTCACCCTGTCATCGCCGTGGGTAGGTGCCTCGCCGCTGGCTTCATGCCACCACCAAGTTCGCTGAGTATCACCCGATCATCGTTGCGTTGCGTTGCGTTGCGTTGCGTTGCGTTGCGTTGCGTTGCGTTGCCTCGCTCGCCCAGCATTCCGTCGTTTTCTTGCCTCACAGAATCCCCCGGGTGAAGATCTTCGAATGAAGACATCTTGCAATCGATTTCCACTCATCGCTGCCGTCCTCGGTACCATCTTGCTAGGTGCTGCCCTGCCCGCGGCGGCGCAACCGGCCGCTGGCGCAGGCCGGCAATTGCCTGCAGATCCCGAAGGTGATGATCCGGTGCCGGTCCCAACACCGGATCTACAACCGACGCCACCGACTCCACCAACCCCGCCGACGACCACAACCACAACCACAATCGTCCCTGTCGCCACACCAACCTTCGCTGCTGCCGCCGCGTCACCAGCAGAAACCGACAACCGGCCCTCCAACTTTTCCATCGGCGTTGGCGTCGGGTACTCGGTCCCCGCCGATTTGCGCTCGGTCAATGTAACATCCATCCGCTTTCGCCTACCGAGTGGCCTGATGTTCGAGCCAGGGCTCACACTGCAAAAAAACAGCCAAACTCAAGAACAAGGCCCGGTCGAATTGAAGGCTAGTGTCACAACCCTTGCGGCGAGCGCACTGGTTCACTATCCCATTCGCCAACGTGACAACGTCGATCTCAATGTAATTGGTGGTGCGTCGTTACGGTTCGAAACCCAAGATCCTGACGGTGCAAGCAACGACGCCTCGACCACCACAGCAAGCGTGGTGTATGGCATCGCCTTAAACTACTGGGTTCGGCCACACTGGACCATCAGTCTGGTCGCCGCCAATGGCGTGGTTGCCTACACCTCCCGCGAACAAGAAGATCCCGTCAGTCCAAGTACCAAAGAATCGAATTTTGGCATCGGTGCGGTGTGGAACCCGTCGATTGCCGCGATGCTGCATTTGCATCTTTAGGCAGTCCTGTGCGCTGACTTCAACGCGCGCGCTGGTCAGCTACTGCTGCTGGTTGCGCCACTCGCAGGCACCTGAAAATCGCTGCTGTTGGCAACCCGCGCCTTGGGGCCTGATGTTGTCGGTTCAAGGAACAAGAACTCCCGCACCATTGCAGCCAGCGCGCCGGCACTTACCGGCTTGCTCATCGTTTGATTCATCCCTGCGGCGAGACAGGCCGCGACGTCCGAATCTTCAGTATTCGCCGTCAATGCCACGATCGGCACTAAGGCTTGGCGCGCATCGCGCAAGCGTCGAATCTGTTTGGTGGCATCCACGCCATTGAGCACGGGCATTTGCATATCCATAAAAATCAAGTCGTAAAAATTTGCACTGACTTTATCGACGGCAAGTTGCCCGTTTTGCGCCGAGTCGATAATTATGCCGGGGAATTTTCGTTCGATTAATTTTTGCGCAATGATCACATTGAGTGGATTGTCATCGACGATCAAGACGCGCTTGCCGACCGCCAGCTCGGTTGCGGCTGCCGCCGTTTCAACTTTTGGCGGCGCTTTACCGCGTGGCATCTCAACGGTTACGCTGAAAATACTGCCGCGACCCAATTCACTAGCTACTTCGATCTTACCGTTCATCAAGTCAACTAGCCGCTTGGTTATACTCAAGCCGAGGCCGGTGCCGCCGTACAGCGCGGCAATACGTTCATTAGCTTGTACGTAGTCGTCGAAAAGCGTTTTTAAGGTCTCCGCACTCATGCCGATGCCGGTGTCGCTTAATTCGATACTAATCCGACAGCTGGCAGGCAGCTGCGCTGCACCAACACGCACCTGCAAAACAATCTCACCGGCGCTGGTAAACTTGGTCGCGTTGTTAAGCAAATTAAGCAACACCTGCATCAAGCGCCGCGAGTCGCCACGCACATATTGCGGCAGTTCCGGGGCCAGCACCATATTCATTTTTACCGCAGCATTTTTTGATAGTTGCGCATCGCGAGCAATGCCAAACGCAGTGGTAATGGCGTCGCGAAAATCAAAGTCAGCTACCGCCAACTGCAATTTGTTTTCGCGCAATTTACCTAAATCAAGCAGGTCGTTGATAATCGACAACAGATGCCGCGATGAATTGTGCAAACCGGTCAATAGATTATCAACCTCGGCTTGGTCGTGACGTGACGACCGCAGCAGCTCGCTAATGCCGGCAATCGCATTCATCGGGGTGCGCAGCTCGTGGCTGGCCGTCGCAAAAAACCGTTCTTTTAGATTTTGCAACACCACCAACTTTTGGTTCATGGCCTCAAGCCCAAGTTGCTGACGCATCATTTTAGCGACAAATTCCTGGTGGTCTTCAAGCAGCATCACCATCGTCACGATGGCCACCGTCATCATCGAAGCAAGCGTAAACATATTCACAAAAAACATCTCCCGCGCGCTCATGTGGCCGCGCCAGAAGTGAGGCAGCCCGGTTTGCATCAGCCCCACCATCAACACCACCGCCGCAATCGTAAAATAGCTCCAGGCCTTAATATGACGCTTGCCAATCAGCACCACTGCTAAGATCGGCGAAAACACAAAATACCCTAAGGCGATGGGCAACTCAGGCATGATCGCGGCGATGAAGGCGAGATGCACGAAGGGCAACCCGACCCCAAACGAAGCAAACGAATGATAGGACCGCGGCCGAAACAAAGCATGCAACAGATTTAGCCCCAGCAATATGGGCGTAATGGCGCATGTAATTGCTAAGGCCCCGTAACCGAAGAGCGCGCCCGTTACGCCATTGCTCACAATGATCGAGATGGCCAGCAGGTGAAAGATTACGGTCTGCCGGAATTTCGTTGCGTACTGGAAATCTTGTTCCAATCCGGCCGTTGGTAAACTCGATGCGCGCGCCATAGTTCAGAGAAGAGCAATTGCTGTGCCGTCTTGGATCACCAGCGTGTTCCGTCGAACGCAAGGTCGCAGCCATTCGACAATGACGCACCTGTTTCACAGTGGAACAGGTGTACCAGGTGTACCAAGCGAAGCAGCCGTACCTTGACGTACAGCCGCCCACGCACTACCGCCACGCGATGGCGATAGGTACCAACGTTTCGTCCCAGATGCGCCGCAGTTGCAGCGAACTGGCAAACACGCGTTCATGCGAACTGCCACGCAACTCCGGGGCTTCCGAGTCGGCATCGAGCGCGGCCCACGTTGCAAACGTGTGACCATGAATTGCAAAATCGCACCGCAACGTGCGCTCAATCCAATCGAACCACGGCGATTTATCGTCGAGATATTCATACGAGTGCAACACCAGCGCCATGGCTGCAAAACGCAAATCGTGTGCCGTGACGCGATCGTAGTAAGCACAAAACTCAAGTAGCCGATGCGGATCAGCGACTTCGCACGGCCAATCTTGCATGTCCGGCTCGTCGGCGACACCACACGCCGCCGCGACGCGCTGCCGCAACGCTGGCGCAACAAAACGCATGGCCACAGTTTCGCGCAGCGGACAACGGTCCATGCGGTCGCGGATATCTTCCATTCGCAACCGTGACCCTGGCCAACCCATGGCAACGGGAAAATCGACGGCAGCAGCGTTGCTAACCCAAACTTCAAACGCTATTTCAATCATGCCAACCACGTCGAGTTCATCGAGTTGGCTAGAAAAAACCTCGGCCGGATCGGGGCGCACCACGTGGCCATGCAACAAGAACACCGCCTCGTGCATCGAGTTCTGTTTAGAAACCACGTGAATCTCGATCGTCGCATCAACGGCGGTGCGACCTTCGGGCACTTGCCACGCCAAGCCCCGTAACTGGCAATCAAAGCGCTCGCCGCGCACGATGACCGCGACATCGCGCAGCTTGGAGTTCATGACGTCGGCAACATAGCGCACTCGCGCGATACCGGCCCGTTGTCGGCATGGCGATGGTGGCTATGGGCAGTAGGGCTCTGGGCCGCCGGTGGCCGTGGCCGCGTGACCAAGCGTGTGACCAGCCGAGCGCGTGTTACCCAATGTCATCAGGTTGGCGCCCGCGAACAATCGTTAGTCAGGCATTTTTGCGCTAGGGTCGCCCTATGATCAATGGTCGCAATGCGGCGGTTCTGGCGGTGCTGGCCGTCAGCGGATGTTCGTGGAGCATGAAGCCACCGCCAAGCGCTCCGGTTACCCTGTACACACCAAACAGCGACGGCGACGGCCGGTCGAACGACTACGATTCGTGCTCGTCGTCGTATCGGCTGCCAATTGTCGATACCGTCGGCGCTGTAGTTTTGGGTGCGTTGAGTATCATTTTGAACAATTCGGCAACCTCGGGCAACCAGCGCCGGGACGGGGCCGAGACGCCGTGGCCGGTGTTTGCGGTGGCCGGCGCGTCGGTCGTTTATGCTGTCTCGGCGGTCCGAGGCTTTGTAGTTGGCCAAAAATGTAACTGTTATCTGCGTTCGATAGGCGAAATCGAATAGAGACCGCACTTCTACAGGTACAAAATCCCGGTTCACACTTTACAAGGCCCTGCGGATCCATATAGTAACGACCTGCCTCCAACCGGAGGAGTGGCCGAGTGGTTTAAGGCAGCGGTCTTGAAAACCGCCGAGTGAATAGCTCCGGGGGTTCGAATCCCTCCTCCTCCGCCGACCAAAATTGACAACTGAATAGACGTAAACGCAAGTGGTGGGTCCCGGCGATGAAAATCGCGTGTATCGAATTCGTGCAGGTGTGAGTTGTCCCGGGAGCCCATTCGTTATTTTTTGGTGTTAATTTTGGCAGCATAGTATTGGCAACCTTTGGAGAGGTGGCTGAGTGGCTCAAAGCAACGGTTTGCTAAATCGTCGTAAGGGGTAACCTTTACCGAGGGTTCGAATCCCTCCCTCTCCACTGCAAAGCATAGAAAATATTGAACAATTCAAATTTTTACCTAAAGATTTAACAGGCTACAACTTGAAGTCTTTTGAATAGTTCACTAGATTCCGACGCATCTGCTCCATCGCGCACCACGCGGTGGGAACATCACGAGAATCTGCAATCTTTCATATCTACTCCATCGCGCACCACGCGGTGGGGTGAATTCAGCAGCTCGCTGCTGAAGAGGGGACGGGAAAGTCCCCTGTTAATGGTTCCGTAGCTCAATGGATAGAGCACCGGCCTACGAAGCCGGGGGTTAGAGGTTCGACCCCTCTCGGTACCGCAACTTTTACTAGTTTCGAACAACAGTAATGATCGAAACAAACCAACATACGTCGACCAGCGAACACTGGATGCAACTGGCGCTGGCGCAAGCCAAGCTGGCAGGTGCCGCAGGCGATGTCCCGGTGGGAGCAGTCATTGTGCTTGGCGACGAAGTAATCGGCAGCGGTTACAATCGCCGCGAAGTTGATGCTGACCCAACCGCGCACGCCGAAGTGATGGCACTGCGAAGTGCCTCAAAAAAACTAGGTATGTGGCGAGTTGAAGCCACCTTGTACGTGACGCAAGAGCCCTGCCCTATGTGTGCCGGTGCCTTGGTCAACGCCCGAGTCAAACGCTTGGTATATGGATGTGAAAATCCCAAAGCCGGTGCCGTAAAGTCCCTGTTTTCAATATGTTCCGATAGCCGGCTCAATCATCAAGTTGAGGTTGAAGGCGGCGTGCTCGCAACCGAATGCGCTGATGAGCTTAAACAGTTTTTCGCAACGTTACGACGCGGGCCGAAATTCGGTCGCTAGTTGCTGGTTAGTTTCTGGAGAGTTGTCCGAGTGGCCGATGGTGTCTGATTCGAAATCAGATGTGCGAAAGCACCGTGGGTTCAAATCCCTCACTCTCCGCAATAGTAAGTCGATCGTGAGAGCAAACATTGTGTAGCCCCAGTGCCGTGTGCCCCAGCCCGATGCAGCGGCGAGGCGAGTATTTTTCGCCGGTATCGCCAAGTATTGTCACATCGTACCGATGTGCAAGGGCGACATCATTTTCCCAGGAGGGGTGACCGAGTGGCCGAAGGTGCACGATTGGAAATCGTGTGTATCGCAAGGTACCAAGGGTTCGAATCCCTTCCTCTCCGCAATCTTTTTGATCCTGCAAGCGCTACGCTACGGCAAGCGCTATAGTAACTGCTGCGACAACGATCTCAATCCGCGAGAGTAATAACGCACCACCACAAAACGTTTATGGTCCCGAGTGACGCAACGACTGTGAACCCCGCCAGGCCCGGAAGGGAGCAACGGTAGCGGATCTAGTGGGTGCTTGGGGCCACCTTTTTAAACCAGCGATGAGATGAACCTCATCGCTGGTTTCTTTTTTTGGCGCAGGTCAGTTTGCCTGCGGGTGAACTACCTAGTGAAACGAAAAACCGGTCGCGATGCCTGCATAAAACGGCGTGTGATCACAATCGCCCTCGCTGGCAATGCAGTTGGTTGATAGTTCAAGATCGGCACCGACAAATGCACGCGCGGTGACCAAGCCCCAGTGCCCTTTCACGCCACCTTCGAACATCACGTACTCATTTTCTTCGGTGTACGTAACGGTGTCACCGTAGTTGTAACCACCCAAACTAAACGAGTCGGTGTGTTGGTTCTCGACCCAGGCCATGCCCACGCCGCCGTACACCGACACCTTGCCGGGACTTTGCGCGCGCGCCATGATGTACGTGCGATTGTCTTCAAACAACGTACCCGCAACGCCCGCGACCAGCCCAACATAACCAAGGTCAGCGCCAACCTCGGCGCCAAGCCCCAGCGAACTTCCCGTAAGTTCCAGGGTTACGCCCATGGGCCGCACGTCGGGTGCCACCTGTGAGGCGGGCCCCGGCGCTGATGGCCCCGGCGCTAACCCCGGCGTTTGAATTTGCACGGTGCCAGGCGCATTGCTCGCGGGCGCGGTGGTTGCGCCGATCGTGGTTTGCGCAGCAGCGACCGACGTTAGTGATGTAAGGACGGCGACGGTGGTTAGTAACTTCATAACGGTGTACTCCTGCAATGGTCGGACCATTCTTGGTCATATCTAACTATCTGTAATCACATAGATGCATGCCACAGTTTGCCAGGTTTTCACCATGTTGCGTGATAGTGGATGGTAGGCGTCAACCGTTTGACGCACACACGATGAACCGACGGAACGATCGCACGGTTCGATGCGAACCCTAGGCCGCCGCGGTCGCTTCAACCTGCGCTTTGAGGCGTTCGGCCGAGGCGGTCACCGCACTCGGTAGATAGGTGCGGATCAGCGGTGCCAGGAGTTTACCTGCCAACGACCGTGGCTGGACCTCCACAACACAGGTCAACACTGTGGCCGTTGGGTTGTTGCGCGACGCTGCAAGTTGTTGATGCATCTGCACGGTGGCTTGTTTGTCGCGAAACGCGATATCCAATTGCTGGTTGGGCACGCGGGTCGCCACCGATGCGCTCATGATGCCGACCCGACCGCCACCTTGCCTAAAATAATAGCGCAGGGGTTCGAGTTCGACTTTTACACAGCGCGCCAGCCATGCCGGTGAGCCCGACAAATTATCGAGCAGCAGAAACACTTGCGGTGGCGTGGCCGCGATCTCAATGGCGTACGAAAATCGAATCATGCGAAGCGACGTGCACACTAACGGATAGCGCCCGAGATGCAACCAAACGCATTCGCCAATTGCGTGCCAAGGCGTCAGTCCGGCGCTGCGGTCTATTAGATCCAACGGCGTGGGCAGGCGTTGAAGTTACGATGAACTGTTGTTTCAATTACGCCATGTTGGCAACCATCGTCAGCTTTCTCGGCGCCTGCCACGACACCGGCCAACCGTCACCTGCGGCGCCGTCACGACCAACCGCTGACTCCGCGAACACGCCAGCGATCGACCCTCACGCTGGAGCCGCACCGATGACACCGACGGCAATGTGGCAATGGACCGACGTGGGCGCTACCGATCAAATCAATCCGATTGAAATCACCGCTGGCGCGTTGCGCTGCCGGTTCGGCCACGATGCCAAAGCCGGCAGCGACGCACTTGAGTGCCGCAACGCGCAAGGGCAACGGATCTGGGGCTACGATCGGACAACAACCTGGGCAGGCGGCGCAGCGATGATCGCCGACGACAAGCTGTTGTACGTTGCGCAGTTCGATCGAATTGCAAGCGGGTGTACCGTTGTGGCCTATCAGTTGAACAGTGGCGCGATAGCCTGGCACCGCCCGCTCATTGGGCTAGGGCCGATTGTGCACAGTAAATATCGCAATCATGTGCAACTGCAGTTGATCGGTAGCAACCTGCGGGTCTTTGGCTGGGAAACGTCAGGACGTTACATCGAAGATGTGCAACGGAGCACCGGCTATGTTGTTGCGACCGGCTTGGTCGACAAAAATAACCGACGTATCGACGCGGTTGTGCCGAGCGCTGCAGCGCCGCCAACCATCGCGCCGACCAGTTCGACGCAACCACCTCCGCCCGGGGCAGCGCAAACGTTGGCCTTTGAATTTCCCAGTACTACCGCTCGGTTTAACAAGGCTGTTGCCGCCAGTGACGGGCAACGCAGCTGCACCTTGCAACTCGATCGCGACAGCGACCGCACCAAACTTCACTGCACCAACAATAAGCAGCGAAGCGCTTGGGGAATCGACCTAGCCGCCCAAGTTTTCCCCGGTGGTGCCTTGGCGATTCACGGCAACACCGTGTTAGTGGCACGTTTTTGTGCCATTGCGTCCGGTACCGAAATCGAAGCCTATGACCTCGCGGCCGGCACATTTTTATGGCGCACGCGATTGTATGGCGTTGGCCCCGTTGCCCATAGCGAATACTTTAACGATGTTGAGTTACGCGTCGCCACCGTCGGCACCGCCGCCGCTAGCCCGCCACGCTTGATCGTGTCGGGCTTCGAAGCGGCAGGGAAATACCTCGAGGTGCTCGATCTGGCTTCGGGGCAGATCTTGGGCAACCGCAAGATACCTGAGTAGCCACGCGGCCGTCCGCCGGTCAATGATGTTCCAGCAGGGCCGGCGAATCACCGTCGAGGCGAGTTGCGCCCACCGCGCTGACCGCATCGCGAAACACTCGACCACGGTGGCCATAGTTTTGAAACATGTCGTAACTCGAACACGCGGGTGATAACACCACCGCATCGCCACCGTTGCACAGCGCCACCGCCCGCGCCACCGCATCAAACATATCGCTTGCGTCGATGACCGGATACACCACCGCAGCGGCTTCGGCGGCCTGGCGAATCAACGGTGCAGCCGCGCCGATTAGAATCATTCCTTGGCACACACCGTCGAGGGCTTCGATCATCGGTTGATACGACCCACCTTTGTCGACGCCGCCGGCAATGAGCACCATCGGCCGCGGAAAGCCACGCACCGACGCCGCCACCGACGCTACATTGGTGCCCTTGGAGTCATCATAAAAATTGATGGCCGCCACGCCGCGCGGCAATTCACCGACGAGTTCCATGCGATGCGGCAACGGCCGATACGCCCGCGCCCCGGCGCGCACCGCGTCAGGCAATACGCCCACTGCACGGGCTGCGAGAAATGCGCCCATGGCGTTTTCCATGTTGTGATTGCCAACAATCAGCAAATCGTCGACAGGATACGCCTCTTGGCCGGTCGGTAGATACAATACAATGTGTTGGCGATCAGGCGACATCACCGCGCCCAAGCGCGGCGTTTCGGCGCCACGGCGGGAATCAAACGTATACAACGGTGCCGTCGTAGCGTGCGCCTCTTGCATCACCCAAGCATCGGCAGCATTGCCAATCGCAACATCGCTGGTGCGTTGCCAATCCCAAATCCGCCCTTTCATGTGGGCGTAGTTGGCCATGGTCTTGAAGCGATCCAGATGATCTTCAGTGATGTTGGTCAAGATGCCGGCATCGCTGCGAAACGTCGAGCAATTTTCCAGCATGAACGCGGCAACTTCGACGACGATTAACCCGCCCGCGCTGTTGGCCGGATGATCCACGGCATCGATCATCGGCATGTTGCCAAGATTGCCGCCGCAAAACGTTGGCCGACCTGACGCTTTACAAAGTTCACCAGCCAGCGCGGTGGTGGTCGATTTGCCATTGGTGCCAGTGATGGCAATGATCTTGGCCTCAGGATGCAGGCAGCGATACGCTAGTTCGATTTCAGCGATGACCTCGACGCCAGCCGCACGGGCGGCATCCATGAATTTCAAATTGGGCACACCAGGCGACATCACCACCAGATCGGCGGAGGTGAACGTTGCCACGTTGTGGCCACCGACCTCCCACGTGACCGCTGTGTCGGCAAGTTGTTGCATCGGCTCGACCAACTGCGCCGCTGGTTTTGAATCGGTAACCACCACGTGGGCGCCGCGGCGCGCGCAGAACTTGGCGACCGCCACGCCGGTTTGGGCCAAACCGACGACCACTACTTTTTTGCCCGCGAGATCCATGCGCGAGGTTTACCAAGTTGCCGCGCCTAGTTCGAGATGTCGTACCGAATTCCGTCGAAATCGATGCAGGTGCCGGTGATGATTAGTGACGAATTGACCACGATTCGCACAGTTTCTTCGGCGACTAAGCCGGCTTGGCACCAGTCTGCGGCGCAAAGTTCGCGACAATAGCCAGGCCCGATGGTGTGGACCACGAACGGCGCGCCCAGCACCCAGGCCTCGACGCTCAAGCGCGCCACCTGGCCACCGTGTTCGTAGTTATCAAAGTGTTGCCACCATAGATACGAAGCAAAATCGGTTTGGCCATCAACCGCAACAATTTGACCATTGCCGGGCTGCACTGACGCCGAGAAATAGAAGCCGGTGTCGCCGCAACTCGCGACCAGGCTCATGCTTATGCTCATGCTCAACGCAGCAGCCAACCAGCCCGACGTGCTGCGCGCGACGTCGGCGCGGCGTCGTTGCTCAAGTGGTGCCACGCGCGCCATGACGGCAAAGGTAGCACACCACCGTCGAGAAAATTCAACGAGCTGGTACGGGTGAAGGTGGCAAAGCTGGCAACGTACGCCGGCTTGCGCCTTTGACCGAAACGGCCAATGAATGATGCCCAAAAACCCGCTCATACACGCGCGGTGGGTTGAATGCCGGCGACTTGCCAGTTGAATGTGGCGCAAAAGGGACGGGCACGCTGAGCATTCACATTTTCGATCATCATTTCGAAGGTTTACCAACGCCGGCGGCCCTGATGTTGACCGCCTGCGCGACCGCCGCGCATCACACCA
>JAGPDK010000129.1 GCA_018057605.1 Kofleriaceae bacterium
GCCGCGCAGCGGGTATCACCTACCCACCCGTCCGGGTATCACCTACCCACCCGTCCGGGTATCACCTACCCACCCGTCCGCACGGGTAACGCGCGGAGAGTTGAATGCCGGCGACTTGGCAGCGGCACAAGGGACCAGACCTTCCCTTGTTGGACAATCGCCCGTTACAGAATCCGGGTCGCCAGCTCGGCCAGCGGCGAACGTTCGCCCTTGGTCAAGATGATGTGCCCAGCCAGGCCTTCTTGCTTAAACCGTTCCGCCACCGTGGTCAGACCGTTGTTCGACGAATCCAAATACGGATGATCGATTTGGTAAGGGTCGCCGGTGAGAATGATCTTGGTGCCTTCGCCAGCGCGGGTCACAATGGTTTTGACTTCGTGCGGCGTCAGGTTTTGCGCTTCATCGACAATCATAAACACGTTCGGCAATGACCGACCGCGGATATAAGTCAGGGGCTCGATCTCGACAAAGCCCATGTCGACCAGTTCGGCATAACTACGACCGTCTTTTTTGTCGGCTTTGTTGAGCCCCAACAAAAATTCCAAGTTGTCATAGATCGGCTGCATCCACGGATTGAGCTTCTCTTCGATATCTCCGGGCAAAAAACCGATGTCACGCCCCATCGGAAAAATCGGCCGCGACACCAACAGTTTCGAAAACGTTTGGTCTTCGGTAACTTTTTGCAAGCCGGCCGCAATCGCCAACAAGGTTTTGCCGGTCCCCGCTTTGCCCACCAACGTAACTAACTTGATGTCGTCGTTGAGCAACAGGTCCAACGCAAAATGCTGTTCTTTGTTGCGTGGCTTGATGCCCCACACACCTTCCCGCAGCTTTTTGACGCCAACAATTTTTTGTTGTTCGACATCATAACGACCGAGCGCAGATTTGCCGGTAACGTCTTCTTTAAGCGTCAGATACTCATTGGCATGTAGCGCTGGGTCGGCGGTGACCGCCACACTGCCTTCGGTGAAGAAGGTATCGACCACACCGGGGTTTACACTCAAGTCGCGGCTACCAGCGTACAACTCGTCAATCGAGACTTTTTCTGGTTCAAAGTCGGCGGTGTCGAGCCCCAGGGCATCGCCACGAATCCGCATGTTGACGTCTTTGGTCACCAGAATTGTCGGGTGATCGCGATCGGCATCGCGCACTTCGAGCGCGGTTTCCAAGATGCGCTGGTCCATGTTGCGCGAGTCGTAGCTTGGATTTTTATGCGGATTTTTAGGCAACACCACGCGCACGGTGCCGCCGTTTTCCATTTTCTGCGCATTCGACAAACCGCCTTGCGAGCGATATTGATCGAGCAGCCGGGCCACTTGCCGCGCATTGCGACCGAGTTCGTTTTGATCTTTCTTGAAAGTGTCGATTTCCTCGATGACGTAGATCGGAATGATCACGTTGTTATCGGCGAACGCATAAAAAGCGCGCGCGTCGTGAAGCAGCACGTTGGTGTCGAGCACGTAGTTTTTGATTGCCACAGCTAATTGTCCAGGCGAGTGGCGCGTGGGTCAAACCCTAGCGCCGCAGAACGTCGGGCCAGGGACACGATTCCGGCCCGGTCCGGATCGGCTCGGCTCACCCAATCCCGGACTTTGCCTACGCCATCGCAACGAAGCGCACCGTCGACACCAACTCTACGAAGCTTTTTTGGCTTCGATGGCAGCGCTTGAATTGCGCGTCGCGGCGAACTCTTGGTAGCTGACCACGCGATTACGGCCGCTGTGTTTGGCGTGATACAAAGCCAAGTCGGCGCGCTCGATCAGCACCGCGCGATCACGACCGTCGTCGGGAAACAGCGCCACACCGATCGATTGAGTAACTTGCAACGGACCTTTTTCGGTTTCGACGACAAGCTTACTGACTTCGATGCGAATGCGTTCGGCCACGGCGCGGGCCTGTTCAGCGCTGACGTTATCGAGCAGCACGGCAAACTCTTCACCGCCATAGCGGGCTGGCACATCGATTTTGCGCGGCACGTCTTGCAGCACTTTGGCAACCCGCCGCAACACTTCGTCACCGACGGGATGGCCATAGTTGTCGTTGACCTTTTTGAAGTGGTCAACGTCGCACAGCAACATCGCAACGCGATAACCATGGCGGTCGGCCCGGTCGAGCAAATCCGCGAATTTCTGTTGAAACGTGCGGTGATTGGTCAAGCCGGTCAGGCCGTCGGTGGTGGCCATGGTTTCCATCTTGCGATACATGAAACCGTTTTGCAGCGAGGTCGCCACTTGGTTGGCAATGACGCTAAGCATTTCGCGCACGTCTTTGCTGAAACGCTTTTCGGCGCCAGCAAACAGCGTCAACGTGCCAATGGGCTCGTCGGCCGACAGCAAGGGCAGCACCAACAACGAACGTACTTCGCTCAGATCAATTTTCTTATTAAATACCGGCACCGAAACATCGCGCAACTCGCCCGTGGCCGGCAGATAATGGCGATTTTTGACCACCATCGACACCAACCCAGCGTTGTCGCGAAATTCTAAATCGTTCAACGCCGCGTCATCGACGATGGTCGAGGCTTCATCAAAACGTCGCACCGCATGCACGCGATGCCGTTTGGTCTCACGATCGTACATCGTGATCACGCCAGCGTCGTAGTCGACAATGGCCCGCGCCGCGTCAAACGCGGTGGCCATCACTTGCTCTGGCGTGAGCGCTTGGCCCAACATCGTCGCAGCAGCATAGAACCGTTCGTGCTCATACTTGGCGCGCTCGACCGCGCGGAACACTTGTTCCGACTGCACCGCGCGCAACAGTTGAGCCGCTGCGTCGACGAGTAAATCGCGATCCGCTTCGGCAAACGCCTGATCGCGATCGGCACACAACACACCCCGCAGATGCCCGCCTTCAAGCACTGGCACAGCGACCAGCGCACTGCCGCCGCGGTCGCTGATGTAGTACGGCAATTGCCCAGACTTAGTTGCAGCACACAATAACGGATTACGATCGCGAATCACCGCACCGAGAATCCCCGCCGACGGCAATTTGTTGTGCAATGCAATGTCGTCGCTATCCGATACTACCTCGCGCAGTTTGACGCGCTCACCATCTTCGTCGAGCCACAACAGCGCCACCGTGCGCGCATGGAGCGAGCGCTTCACCGTTGTCAACGCCCAGTGCGCCGCATCGGCGATCATGCCCACACCACCCATAGCTAACAACCGTTCTTCTTCATCGCGCTGACGCGGCGCGCGTGATGACGGTCCCAACGACGACGCAATCAAGCGATAGTCACGCGCCGACTCACGCAGGGCCAAGATTTCATCGTCGATTCGACGCATTCGGCGGGCCCGATAACGCGCAACCAAGCCACGTAACATTAAGGCGTGGGCAGCCGCCGCACCAAGCACCAACACCAGATGAACCACGACCGTGACCGTGCCGTTGATAGGCGCGCCGATCCGCACAAATCCAGCGGTTTCTAACAACACACACGCGCCAACCACGGCGATTGCGCCCGGTCGGGCCATGGTGGTAACCGAAAACGCCACCAAGCCATAAAGTAATGGATAGGCCATCGAGGCCTGTTGTCCGGTGACGGCGATGACCGCGTACGTAGCCGCAACCATGCACAACGATAACTCGATGTCCGCGAGATCCGTGGCCACCGCCAGCCAGAACGAAGCGCGTTGCGCGCGCGCGCTGGGTGCCACAAACGTCACCCGGCGAATCAACGCGGCAATTAATAATAACAGCAGCCCAGCAAACACAATGCTGCTGAGCATGGGTGCCGTCGGGGCCGTGAGTGCGGTGGTAACCGTCGACGGTGTCGCGAGGGCTGCACGATCGACTGCACCGACCGCAACCACCACGGTGGCCAAGCCACCGGCAGCCGCCCCAATGCCTACTTTGGCTATGCGTCGCAACGTGCGGCCGATGCTCATCGCGAGGGCTCCACAATGCGAATCACGATTTCATCGGGATAAACCATGCCCAGTTCATGCCGCGCCCGGCCTTCGATCGCACCGATATCGGTGCGCAACGCTTCAACCTGCGCGCGCTTAGCGAGGTTATCGGTGCGCAACCGTGTGGCCTCGACTTCGAGCGCATCCAACTGCACCGCGAGTTTTGCGGCCTTGGGATCGCGGCTGAGAAACTGTGACGGCACGTAACCAATCAACACCAAAACAACCGCAACCAACCCAAGCCGAACCGCCCATTGTTTGGCCTTCGGCGGCACGTGCATATCTGCCAACACTTTACGCATCTACTCCACCCCACACTACGAGCCCGCTAAATGGTGGGGCAACTTTTTGGGCCGAGGTTTCCGCGATCGATAACCCGCCGAGACTACTCAGCTTTGGGTAAGAGCTTGGCCTACATTCAACTGCGCCGTAACCGCGCGAAAGCAGCACGCGCACGTGCAACTTTTGCGGTCGCCTCGCGCCACTGGGCAGACCGACATATAGTCGGCCTCGTGAAACCCACCAACCCAACGTTGTCGAACGCCGGCACAACGATTTTTGAGACCATGTCAGGGCTGGCGCGCGCCCACAACGCAGTGAACTTGGGTCAGGGCTTTCCTGATGAGGCCGGACCGTTGCCGATTCGCAGTTTGGCCGCGACGTATCTGCTCGACGGCAACAATCAATATCCACCCATGATGGGGCTGCCAGCGTTGCGCCAAGCGGTGGCTCGGCACGCCCAAAGGTTTTACCAACTCGAACTCGATTGGCAGCACGAAGTGTTGGTGACCTCGGGCGCCACCGAAGCCTTGATGGATTGTTTCTTGGGGCTGCTCGACATTGGCGATGAAGTCATTTTGCTTGAACCGGCGTATGACACCTACGCGCCGGCGATTCGCCGCCTCGGCGCTGTGCCCCTGGCGGTCCGGCTGACGCCACCGGCGTGGCAAGTGCCGCAGGCTGAACTGGCCGCAGCGTTTTCATCGCGCACCAAATTGCTGGTGCTCAACTCGCCGATGAATCCATCGGGTAAAGTCTTCGAGCGCGCCGAACTTGAATTCATCGCCAATTTGCTTGCGCAACACGATGCCTACGCGGTGTGCGACGAAGTGTACGAGCATTTGGTGTTTGCTGGGCACCCGCACATCCCATTGATGACGCTGCCAGGCATGCGTGATCGCTGCGTGCGCATTGGCTCGGCTGGCAAAACTTTTTCGATGACCGGCTGGAAAGTTGGCTACATCACCGGCGCTCCGCATTTGTTAAGGCCGATCACCAAAGCCCATCAATTTGTCACCTTCACGACGCCGCCCAACTTGCAACATGCCATTGCCGCCGGCCTCGACCAAGATGATAACTACTTTACTGGGCTCGGCACCAAGCTCGCAGCCAGCCGCGATCGCCTGGCTACGGGCCTGCGCAGCTTGGGCTTGCCACTGCTCACTGGCGACGGCACCTATTTTTTAGTTGCCGATGTCGCTGACTGGATGCGGCCTGAAGAAGACGATGTGGCGTTTTGCAGCCGGCTGGTTACTGACGCTGGCGTGGTCACGATTCCGCTGTCGGCGTTTTATCTCGACGCACCGCCACGCTCGTTGGTGCGCTTTTGTTTTAGCAAACACGATGCCACGATCGACGCCGCGTTGTTGCGCTTGCAGCAGTGGCGGGCCTCGGAATCGAGCGTATGACAACCGGCAATCGCACTTCGTTCCTGACCCTGCCCGCCAATTTGCCTCGGCCCAGCGATGACGGGGCCTGCGATCATTTGCCAGGTCGTGCAATTCCCAGCGTGGCGCTGACTGTCACCGACGGTACAACGTTAGATTTGCAAGACCTAACCAAGCGGCCGACCGTGCTGTTTTTCTATCCGCGCAGCGGCCGCCCCGACGAACCTGCGCCTGAGCAATGGGATGAAATCCCCGGCGCACGCGGCTGCACGCCACAGGCCTGTGGGTTTCGCGACGACTACGCGCTATTCCAAAGCCGCGGCATCGCCGTGTTTGGTGTCAGCACCCAAACCACTGCGTATCAACAAGAATTCGCCACACGCATGCAGCTGACCTACCGTTTGCTCAGCGACGCATCATTCGAACTCACCGATGCGTTGCGGCTGCCAACCTTCGACTACCGCGGCGCGCGGCTGCTCAAACGGATGGTGTGGTTGTGCGACCGCAGCACCATTACCCACGTGTTCTACCCGGTGTTTCCGCCGGACCAGAGTGCACGCGCGGTATTGCACTGGCTCGATGCTCCAGCGCCTAAATAAATGTCGCCGCTGCACAATGCAGTAGCGGCAACGGCGTATGATTATCGCTCCAATGAGCTTGTTCGCTGGGTATCAGCATCTTGCCAACACCTGTGATGAGTTGATCGGCGCCGACGCGCCGTTTGCCGATGCCGCATTTTTGGCCATGCTCGATGCGCTCACCCCCGACGAGTTTGCGCGGGCTCAAGCGCTCGCCGAACGTGATTTGTTGCATTCAGGCGTCACCTTTTCGGTGATTGGCGATGCCAGTGGCACCGAGAAAATCTTTCCGTTTTGTGCGTTGCCGCGAGCCATCGCAGCGTCGGAATTTGCCCGAATTGAACGTGGCTTGGTGCAACGGGTTACTGCGCTCCAAGCGTTTTTGGCTGATGTGTACGGGCCGCAAAAAATCCTCGCCGCCGGCATTGTGCCGCGTGAGCTGGTACTGGGCGCGTCCACCTACCGCGCGGCCCTACATGGGGTCACCCCGCCGCAAGGCGTGCGCATCCACATTGCCGGCATTGATCTGATTCGCGATGGTGCCGGGACCTGGCGGGTGTTGGAAGATAACGTGCGCACGCCGTCGGGGGTTTCGTATGTCTTGGAAAACCGCGAAGTCACCAAGCGGATTTTTCCGCGCATTCTTGATGCGGCGCGGGTGCACCGGGTTGATACCTATCCGGCGCAACTTGCCGCGGCACTGCGTTCGGTCGCGCCGACGGCAACCTCACCCGACCAAGGGCTGCGACCGGGGCAAGAACCGACGATCGCGGTTTTGACCCCGGGGCCATTCAACTCAGCCTATTTTGAACACACGTTTCTGGCGCGCACCATGGGCCTTTTGCTGGTGCAGGCCGCCGACTTATTCGTCGACAACGACCAAGTGTGGGTCCGCACCACGCGTGGGCCACAACGCATTGATGTCTTGTACCGTCGCACCGACGAAGATTTCCTTGATCCGGAAGTTTTCCGCGCTGACAGCATGCTCGGCGTGCCCGGCATGATGCGGGCTTACCGCGCCGGTAATTTGGCCCTCGCCAATGCCCCGGGCAATGGCATTGCCGACGACAAAGCCATCTACCCATTTGTCCCAGACATGATTCAGTACTACTTGGGCGAAACCGCCTTGTTGGAGCAGGTGCCTACGTATGTGTGCCTACGTGATGATGATCGCCGTTATGTGCTCAATCATCTCGACCAACTGGTGGTCAAAGCCGTCGACGAAGCCGGCGGCTACGGCATGTTGATGGGGCCAAGTGCTTCGCGCGCCGAGCTCGCCGAATTTCGCGCCAAAATTATTGCCACGCCACGGCGTTACATTGCCCAGCACCGCGTCGAACTTTCAACCTGCCCGACGTGGAGTCCTGACGCCAAAGCCGTGGTGGCGCGCCGGGTTGATTTGCGCCCTTATGTGGTCACCGGCAAAGATGGCTCGTGGGTGTTGCCCGGTGGCTTAACCCGCGTGGCGTTGCGCCCTGGTTCGTACGTCGTGAATTCAAGCCAAGGTGGCGGATCCAAAGACACGTGGGTGCTCAAAGATGACCGTGACGGCGGGCCCCGCTCCGAGCGTTCGCTCGCTCGCTCCATTTTGGGGTCAACCGGTCGAGGTCCAGCATGATTTCGCGTGTGGCCGATCACTGTTTTTGGTTTGGTCGTTATGTGGAACGGGCCGAAGCCACCGCGCGCATGCTCGATGCGACTTTGCGATTGTCGCTCGATGGTGAGCTGTCAGCCGAGCACATTTGGCGGCCGCTGATCGTCGTGGCCGGCGAAGAACAACGCTACACCGCTGCGGTCGACCGACCAAACGACCGGTTATGGGCCGATCGCGATGTAGTCGCGCGCTACCTGACGTGGAACCGAGCTTGCGGCACCGCACTGATCAACTCGGTACATCACGCCCGCTGGAACGCCCAAGCGATTCGCGATGTGCTTAGCAGCGAAGTCTGGGAAGCCACCAACGATCTTTACTTGTATGCGCGCGACCCAGCGACCGAGCTACAGTGGCGGCAGGCGCCAACCGCCGTGTATCAACAAGTGCGCAACAAGACCCAACTGACGCTGGGCCTGCTGCGCTCGACCATGTTGCACGACGAAGCGATGGATTTCATGTGGCTGGGCGTTTTGCTTGAACGGGTCAGCCAAACCGCGCGCTTGTTGGACGTGCATCACCATACGTTGGTGCATGTCGACGGTGATAGCCCGGTTATCAAGACCGCAGTGTGGAGTGCGCTGCTGCAATCATTGTCCGGGACCGAAGCGTTTATGAAACGCAATGCCGGCCGAGTTACGGCTGACGGTGTCGCCGGGTTTTTGATCTTCGAAGCGCAATTCCCGCGTTCAGTGGCGTACTGCATTAGCAGTGCGTTGTCGCGGCTGTCCGAAATCCGGCCGCCGCACGAAGAACATTTACCCGGAGGTGCCAGTCTGATGCGCTTGTCGGCGCTCAACGCCTGGCTCAACGCTCAACATCGGTTGGCCCTGTCCGACATTGATGTGCACGCTTTGTTAACTCGGGTGGTCGAAGCGGTGCATGCGATTTGCGACGATCTTGGAGCTGAACTGTTGGGTGCAGCCGCAGTTGCCAAATCTGCTGACCAGTGACGATGTCAGTCGGAGTGGATGCAAGTCAGCGGCCCGTGGTCGGCGGATTTCGATGCCCGGCCCAAAGTCACGGCGCCCACTGAAAGCCCAACCGAAACCCACCGCGTACAAAACTCGCGGCAGACCGGCCGCCAGATTCCGCAAAGTATTCGTAGGCGATACCGATGCCGGCCCATGGAATAATGAAGCGGGTGCGTAATGCTGAAATGCCAATGCCAACGCCGAGCCGTCCACCAAAACTTAGGTTGGTGTTGTCGCCCTGCAGCAAACTCACCGCGGCGGCTTCGACATCGGCGTGCCACATCGTGCCGCGCAACCGCACGACAACTGGTAGCGCTGGAAAATAATTCAACACAAACTTCGACGTGTCGTTGGCTTTGACCATCGCGCCACCCGACAACTCTAACCCGCCAAGCAACGACCACCGACCAAAGCCGTAGCCCGGCAAGATCCGCAGCCCACCACCACCGCCGTAGCTAAATTCTTGGTTGGTGTAACGAAACTGCACCAGACCGCCGGTTTCCATGCTTAACGTCATGCGATTGCGGTCGGTTTGGCGGCCATCATAGCCGCGCTGCGGGCGCAAATAAAACGGACAATCGGCAGCCGCCCCATCGACCACGGCTTGCAACGTGGCGTGCATGCGCTGGACATGCAGCGCGGCGGCCACCGCGGATGTCAGTGCACCGCTGCGACGGTAGAGCGCTTTGGGATCACCGACGCGGGCTTGCTGGGCAAGTAGATCGCGCAACGCAACCTGGCGTGCATTTTCGCTAGCCCGACACACGGTTTGCAACACCACTGGATACATGGCGTTGATGGCAACGCGGTCGAGCAACCAGCCATTGGCTTCTTCGGCCAGCACGATGCGCTTGAGATCGGCGAGAATGCCGAACGAGCCACGGACGTCGTCGGGTTCACTGGTTGAAAGCACCCCTACGGCCGGCGGTGCACCGCCATTGGGTTGCGGTGGTGTGCCGCCACGCGTGGGTTCGGCCACAGCGCTGTCTGCAGTCGGCTCAGCCGAGACCGGGGCGTCAGCCAATGCCAACCGCAGCGACACAAACGTCAGCCCTGAGCACAGCACCGCAGCAGTCAAAAACCAGCGACGGCACAATTTCAGCGTTGGCACAACGTACTCATGCCTAAGGGTAGCGGCGTTCGCGCATTAGACGAGGACCGGGTCGCATTTATCTCGCCAACCATGCATAGCGGCAACCGTGCGTAGCGACGCCAGCGTGTAGATCCGCAGCGCGACCAGGCGACGACAATCAACCCGTAACGGACCGTGCAAATCACCCGCCGAGCGCAGTATTGTGTGAGCGCATGCCAAATCTGCTCGCCATGTCGTTCGAAGGCGAACTTGCGCCGTCTTTTTCGCTGGATTGCCTCAGCAACGGCAATCCGCTGCCCGATGGCTGGGGCCTAGGTTATTATCCGGCCGGCGAGCCGTCGGTGGCAATTCTCAAAGAACCCGCGCCTGCGCAAGACTCGATTCGTTCGCAATTGGCACAATCCTGGGAGCAAGTGGAGTCGACACTCTTTGTCATGCACATTCGCCACGCCACCTGGGGCGCAGTATCCGACGCCAATACGCAACCATTCACGCGCTCGTGGGGCCGGCGCGATTGGATGTTGGCGCATGCCGGATCACTTGATCACAAACCCGATCCCGACGGCGATCAAGCGCTATTCGAACCCGTGGGCTCAACGGATACTGAGCAAGTGTTTTGCACGCTACTCAATCGCTTCGTCGCACATGGTCAAAAGAGCCTCATGGAGGCCGACCTCGACGAGCTGCATCGTTTGTTGTGCGAAATAAATCTATCTGGTGAGCTCAACATGTGCCTCACCGACGGCCGCGATTTGCTGGCCTATGCCGACCGCCGAGGCACCGCGCTGTGGATGGCCGACTTGCGCCCGCCGTACGAGCACATCACGTTCGGCGACGATGACCTGACGCTCGACCTTACACGCCGCGGTGCCAAAAGCCGCAAAGGCGTCATTGTGTGCACCAGTCGCTTACGCCCGGGCGACGGCGATGCCGGGCACGCCCTCAATTGGAAACAACTGCAACCAGGTCAGATGGTGCTGATTCGGCAAGGTGCGCTGGTCGATCAGCGCGGGGCCGAAGCCCCCGCCCGCCTCACCGCCCAGCGATTGCCTCGGCCGCTCAAAGCTGAGCCGAAGCGGCTACGCGTCACCCATCGCACGCACTACAAATATCAAGAGCCGATCGAACGCTCGATGCACGTGTTGCGGCTAGCACCGATGCACGATCGTTTGCAAACGCTAGTGTCGCATGACCTGTCGATTTCGGTAGCCGGCCATGCCCGCGACTACGACGATGTTTTCGGTAATCGGGTGCGCCGATTGATGGTGGAAACGCCGTTTACCGAAATGACCATCGAATCGGTTAGTGAAATTCAACTGCTCGATATTGATCCGTTATCGTTTCGACCGTTGCGCTCACGCTCGACGATTCCGCTAGCGTGGATGCCGTGGCAGCGGCAAGCGCTGAACCCATATCTGCTGCCACCCGAACTACCTGAATCCGAGTTAGCCGAACTCGTCGAATACGCCATGAGCTTTGTGAAGCGCAACGATTACGACCTCATCGACACGTTGCTCGATATCAATGAAACAATTTTTCGCGAGTACAAGTACCAACAAGGCAGCACCAACTTGTTCACCACGGCGTTCGACGTCTACGTCAATCGTCGCGGCGTATGCCAAGACTTCACCAATTTGTTCATCTGTTTAGCGCGGTTACTCAACATCCCGGCACGTTACGTGTGCGGTTATTTATAC
>JAGPDK010000130.1 GCA_018057605.1 Kofleriaceae bacterium
GCAACAACGGGCTTACTACCGCGGTCGCACAACAATTCAGTGATCAAATTAGCGTCGGCGGCACGATTACGATTAGGAATAATCGTTAGCATCCTGTCCGTGTCTCTGTCGATGCCGCATGGCCGGGCCATTTGCGAGAGGCGCCGCACAAAGCGCTACAGTTGGTCGGTTTGTAGGCTAGTATGCCGAGCATGCGACCACGCCATGCAATTCTAATCGCGGTAGCGTTGCTTTTTGCGGTGGCGCATTGGGTACCCGGCGGCCGCTTGTTGCTGTATCCGTTAACGCTGTTTGTCACCTGGATTCATGAGATGGGCCACGGCCTCGCGGCGCTTGCCGTCGGTGGTTCGTTCACACAATTACAAATCTTGAGCGATGGATCCGGCCTAGCTCATGCTTTCGCCGCACCGGGTTGGCCGACCGCTGCGGTGAGCGCGGGCGGGCTATTAGGGCCCGCGGTTTTTGCTGCGGTGGTGCTTGGTGCGGTCCACGGCCCCAAGCGAGCGCGAGCCTTCTTGTTGACGTTGTCGCTTTTTATGCTTTTGTCGACGGTGATTTGGATCCGTTCCGCAACGGGCGTGATTGTCGTGCCAGCGCTGGCGGTCCTCCTAGGCTGGGTCGGTTGGCGAGGTTTTCGCGAGGCGCCCGAGCGGCGCGTGATCGTTGCGCAAGTTTTGGCCGTTGTTGCGGCCATTGATACGCTCACGCGGATGGTGTCGTATGTGTTCATGAAACAAGTGACCGTCGATGGCCAAGTCCGGTTATCGGACATTGGGCGCTTTGCTGAGAGTGTTGGTGGTTGGTACGTGCTGTGGGGGGTTGGGTTTACCGTGGTCGCATGCGGGTTGTTGGGCGTGGGTGGCTGGTTGGCATGGCGGGTGCCTGAAGCGTCGGCGGTCAAAGTGCGCAAGGGCTCGGATGCCGTGCCAGCACTTGGCAAAAGGCCGACGACCCGCCCTCACCCGTGACGCGGTCGGGCAGGTGCGCAGTGGGTTGAATTGGCAGGCATGAGGTCGCCGTGTTACAGCCCATGCATGGCGCTTCGCATGTGGTGTATCTTGTCGCTTGGGTTGGTGTTGGCAGGGTGTGGGCATGGCGCGTCGTCGCCACCGTCGTCGTCACCGCCGTCGCCGCAACCATCCGATGCCGCGCTCCGTCCAGTTGGTGTATTGCCGCAAGCTGTGGCCCCTGAAGCGTTGGCTTCACCGCGCTGTGTTCGCGCCGGTGGGCGTTGTGTTGGGCCGTCTGCGATCGCTGCAAATCCGGTCGCGCCATGTGCTGCGGGCATGCACCGCGTGGATGATGTGAAAATTCCTGGCGGGCCGGTCGAAACACGGCCGGCGTGTTGGGGCATTCCGCTTGGCGAAGAAGCTTGCTGCATGCCGGATTAGCGATGCGCTGGGAACTGGCGTTGCCGACTGGCCCCCTTAGTTCACCCCAGCGTGCTGACTTGGCGTAGAGTGGTGCGTGGCGAAACATGGGCAACTGCAGTATTTGGCAGAGGCAATCGCGCGCGCTGCGGTTGCGTCCGACGAGGTTTTTCGCGGTGTCGTGCGTGAAGTCGCCGAATATGCCGGCGTGCCAGCGGCCGGCGTCAAAGTAGAGCAGGGCAACCAGATGCAGCAGATTTGGCATGGGCTGCCCGTCAAATTTGAACGGGACTTTGCTGCCAAGTTTTGGCGCGATGATCCATGGACCAATGCGTCGCGCGGGTTGGCGGCTGGCCGGTTCATGCTGTCGGTGAACGTGATTCCCAATCCGGCCTTAGAAAAGTTGGCGTTTTATCAAGACCTTTGTGTACCGCACGGCCTGCGCGATGCCATGGGCGCGTGTTTGTTTCGCAACGATCACAACTACGTCACGTTTGGGCTGATGCGGCCGCAAAAAGCTAAAGGCAATGGTGAGCGTGAAGCTGCGCGGGTGCGTCCGTTGGTCAGTCATTTGACCAGCGCCATGCGTGTACGGCTAGCATTACAAGCGCGGCAAGCTGCGCCCATCTCGGCTCGGGTCCCCATGAATGGCTTACCGTTCGCAGCGCTGCTCGTCGATAAAAGTGGCCGCGTGGTGGAACTCAACGACCGCGCCGATGCTTTGTTGCGCGAGGGCCAGTTGCTCGCGCTGCGGCACGGTGGGTTGGCCGTGGCAGCGGCGTTGGAGCACCGGCGGTTCCTCGCTGCGTTAGCCCAAGCCACCTTGGCACTTGATCCGCAAAGTGCAACTGTCGCCATTGCTGTGCGCCAGCGTTCGGCCTGGCTAATCATTACGCCGGCTGGTCGCTCAACCCAACATCCATGTGCCTTTGTCCACGTCCTCGAAGAGCAGCCATGCGCGGTGCCGTCGGCACAGGCGTTGCGTTCCATGTTCGGGCTCACGCCTGCTGAAACGTTGGTTGCCATTGCGATTGCGCAGGGCCAGACGCCCACCGAAATCGCAGCGCAGCACACTCTTGCGCTGTCGACGGTCCGTAGTCAACTCAGCGCGGTGTTACGAAAAACCCGCACCAGTCGTCAGGCTGATCTCGTGCGCTTGTTCACGCGGCTTACCATGGCCGGCGTCGCGTCGGACTAACGCGGCTAGCGCCGTGGCCGTTCAGCTTCGCACGCGATGGCAAACTCAACACTATCAAAGTTCGGGTGAATAGCTTTGCCGGCAGCTTGTAGCGCCCGGGTTGCGATGCCTTGCGCTGCGATCAGGCTGGCCGCACCTAAGTCCCCGGTCGCTGCGCAGGCCACTAACCCATGGTGCGCGGCCGCCAACGCGCTATGAAACCAGCGCAGCTCAAGCAACGTTGTGGTTAGCTTCTGGTGCGCGTTGTGGTTCGTGGCATCGGAGCGGATTGCGGCGGCGAACGCTTCGGCCGCAAGTTCGAGATGATCAAGCTGCAGGTGCGCTTCGCCTACTTCAAGTTGGATTGTGGCGTGATCGCGGGCCGCCGCGTCGACGATACGCGGGGCCGTTGTCGGCTCGTAGCGTTGCACTAGCAACCGTGCCGGCGCGCGGTGCCCGGGCTCACGGCTAGCATCGCTGCGGCTGCCATGGCTGAGTCGGGCCATTGCCAGATCACTACGCCCTAGCAGTACTAGTGCATGGCCCAAATTTTCCAGCGCAATGGTGTGGTCGGGCCAGAGCTCAAGCGAACGTTCAAACATCAACACGCTGGCGCTCACCAGATGCGGCACGTTGAGCGATTTAAGAATGAACCCGGCGAGGTTGTGCACATTGCAACGCTCGTCATGATTTGCTAGCGCTGCTTGAATCGCACGCAGCGCAGCGGGAAAATCATTGCGTTCGACCAACGCCAAGGCGCGCTCGTAGCCCTCCACACGTTGAATTGCAGGTGATGCAACATCCACACAATCAGTCACGTCGCGATCATGGCACTGCGCCGCCGTGATTCGCATCCTTCATATGAAGGATGCCGGGGATCAATCTGGCGCGCCGGTTAGCCGGCCAGCCAGATCAGGCTAGATGCCCCACTTTGACTAAAATCGTGGTGCCAGCTTTGGTAAACGGATGGTGCCGGCTCATTCTCGGGCTGCGGATCCACGAGCCTTGCGGATATGCGCCGAATTCATCTTCAAAAACACCGTCGATAACCCAGATTTCTTCGCCACCGAAATGGGTGTGCGGCTGAAACACGGTGCCGGGCGCCCAGCGCACCAAGGCAACATGTTCGTGTTCAAATTCGTGCAGCGGCATCACCGACAGGCCAGGCACTAAGCCTTGTCGCCATGGTGTGCGGGTGGTGTCGATTACCACCCGTGCGCGATCGGCGAGCTCAAATTGCCGCAACTTCACGTAGATGACACAGCCGTCATCGCTGAACGGCGCATGGCTTGAGCCCGGCGGATTGCGTACGTAGGTGCCAGTCGGATAGTTGCCGTGCTCGTCGGAAAACGTGCCTTCAAGTACCAAAAATTCTTCGCCGAGATCGTGGCTGTGCGCTGCAAACCGCGAGCCTGCAGCGTAGCGCACCACCGAGGTTGCGCGGGCAACTTCGGCACCTTGGCGATCGAGCATCTGCCGCTCGACCCCGGCCATGGGCGAGGCTTGCCAAGGTTCGTCACCGGGGCGCACCACGGCGCGTTGCGAAAAATCTGCACGAATATTCATAAGCGTTCGCGCGCAGCGTAGCAGGTGTTGGCGATTACGCTTTGGTAATCAGCGCTGGTTCGCGCGGCAGCAAGGCTGACCAGATTGCGCCGCTGCGTGGGTCGGTGAGCGTGACTTCGTCGCGATAGACCCGGGCGGTGCGATGCAATTGCAACACGGCTTGGCGCAGCGACATTGATTGATAACGGCCCGGCCAGTGTTGCTCCAACAAGTCCCGTACCGCCGGTGCGTTGCGGGTGCTCATTGCTGGAAACAGGTGATGTTCAACGTGGTAGCCAAACCCCAGCGTGAGAAATTCCCAGGCGCGTGGCACCGTGACGCTCAGCGAGTTGACCAGTGGATCGTTGATTTCGGTCACCGGATTGAGCCCGTGATTGGTCAAGATGTACGCCATCACGATGGTATTGGCGACGATCAGCGGCAGCACGAACGAAAACAAAAACACCAACGGTCCAACTAACCACGCGACCGTTGCCCACACTGCGATCCCGCCGGCGGTTTCAAGCTTGGCAATGCGATGATCGGCTCTCGACATCCAGCCGCGTTGATGCGCGCTCAGCAAAATTTTGCTGCTTTGCCCAGTGAAACCAAACAACATGCTCAACACACCGGTCAAGCGCCGACCGCCGAGCGAGAAGCTATCGGTGATCACGCGGACCACGCGGCTGTTTTGATAGACTTCTAAGATTGGATATTTGTCTGGATCGAGCGTGGCGTGATTGGTATGCGCGTGATGTTCGCGGTTGTGCCAGACCTTCCACAAACGTGGCGACAGCACAAACGGCATCAGCCCAATCCAGCCGACCAACCACCGCATGGTCTTATTGCGCACCACGCCGCCGTGCAGCGTTTCGTGGGCTAAAAAGGTGATCCCTGAAAAACTAATCCCAATTAACAGGGCGGCAACAGGCCACAGCACCGCTGGCACTTGGCCGCTGGCTAACGCGTAGGTCAGCGCACCGATCATCGCCAGATGGGTTGGCAGCCACAACACCCGCGACAGCGCCGGCGCAAACGTTTTGGCCGGTAACAACGGCCGGAGTTTGTGCACATACGTCGAATTGGGAAATAGCTGCATGTGCGTAGTGTGGGGTCGCTCGGGCGTCGATGGTGGTCATATCGAGTCAGCATGTGGTCATGGTCGCGTCATGGTTTGGGCCGTCTTGGCCCGAGTTGGGCCCGTTGGATGGTCCCGACCGGGGTTTGTTTTCGGTATGTTTTTGGCGCGGCGCGGCACGTGGCGGTGCAAGCTGCGAACGACTGGCCATTTCGACGATGGCTTGCGATTTCAGGTCACGACTGAGCTGCATTGATCGCTATGCGCTGGATCATACCGTTGACGGTGCGACCTGGGGACGCAGGTGCGAGCCCGTAGCGCAGCGCAGCGCGACGGTGGTAGACTGCAAATCAACCGGCGCAACGCACAAGGGAGTGATTGATGGCTGCAGATCCATGGGAAATTCAAGCGCGCGATTATCCGATGTTGGGGTCAGCGCGTGAGCAGCTGCAGTTTTTGTTGGGCTACGCAATCTTGGCACCGTCGACGCATAATACCCAGCCGTGGCAGTTTGCGTTGCGCGACGATGGCATCGATGTGTATGTCGATGACAGCAAGGTGTTGCCGATCATCGACCCGGTGGGGCGGCAGCGCATCATGAGTGTGGGCGCGGCGGTGCTCAATATTCGGGTGGCGGCGCGTGCGGTCGGGCTGAAGATCGAAGAAACGTTTTTCCCGCATATCAAACGACAGCCAACGCTGGTGGCGCAGTTGCGGTTGGCAGGTCGGCGTCGGCCGAGCGCACTGGATGTTGCATTGCGCGATAATATCGTGACCCGGCGGACCAACCGGCAGCCTTATACCCAACGACCGGTGAGCTATGCCATCGCCGACGATCTGATCGAGGTGGTGCGCAACGAAGGGGCGTGGTTGTTGCGGCTGCACCCGCGCGCCAAAGGTCCGCTGGCCGACATCATCACGGCCGCCGACCGCGCGCAGTTTGCCGACAAAGGTTTTCGCAAGGAGTTGTCGAAGTGGCTGGTGCCGTCGGGCAGCGGCCGTCGGGATGGTATTCCGTTTGCCAAAAAAGAATACGGCAGCCGCATGCCAATTGGGGTTGCGATGATGGTCCGCACATTTGATATAGGCGATAATGTGGCGGCTAAAGAAACCTCGTTGGCCAAAGGCTCGCCAATGCTGGTGGTGTTAGGTACGCCCAACGATACGCCGCACGATTGGGTCGCGGCCGGGCGCGCGATGCAAGCGATGATGCTAAAAGCCGGCACCTACGGGCTCGCTGCGTCGTATCTCAACCAAGCGTTGGAAATCCCCGAGCTGCGCGAGCAAGTGTTTACGCTGGTCGAAGGCCGGCCAAATCCGCAATTGGTGATGCGGTTTGGCTACGGCCCCGCCGTCCAGCACCCGACGCCAAGGCACTCGGTGAAGTCTACGTTGTTGTGAGTAGGCGTACTACGCGGCGACCTTTTTAACTCGCTGTTCATGCCATGCGACGAACAAATGCGTAGCAACGAGCTTGTTACATCTTTGACCTCTCCGGATATTGAAAGTTCGGTAGACCCAGGGATGTCGTTCGCAGCCCGTGCCAAGCTGGTTGGTGCGCACTTGCTGCCAAGCAGCTAAGCTTCGCCCCTTCGACTAGCGTTACCGACGATCGCAGACTATGGTTTGTCGGCATGAACGCTGCTCGCCGTAGACCGACGGACCAATGCTGGGGCGCACTGGTCGCCATGATCGCGGTTGGGCTGGCGTGTCGGACTCGCCATGATGTGCCTAGGCCGGAAGCTCGCAGCGACGACCAAGAATTGATTGTTGCGCGGTATCCGATCGCACCAACGATGGCCACTCCGACTGCGACCGTGCCGCCGCCGCCGACCAAGCCGCCGCCGACCACGCCGGCTCTGCCGATCGATCCTCCGGGAACCTACATGGGCCGGCGGTTGGCGACGACGATGTCGCATATCGGCGCGCCGTGGTTGACCCGCTCGACCCGGGCCAGCGAAGAAAACCCCAAACGTTTGATGGCGGCGTTGGCGTTGGTGCCCGGTCAAACTGCGTGCGATTTGGGCGCGGGCAGTGGCTATCACACCTTGATGATGGCAGCGGCGGTGGCTCCCAATGGGCGCGCAATCGCCGCCGACCTGCAACCCAAAATGTTAGCGCTGCTACAAGCTCGGGCTAAGGCCGCCAAGCTTACCAACATTGAAGTGGTGCTCAGCGACGCCAACGATAGCAAACTGCCGGAGGCCGGCTGCGATGTGGTGTTGATGGCCGACGTGTATCATGAGCTGAGCGACCCAGCAGCGGTGTTGGCGCAGCTGCGGCGCGTGCTCACACCGACGGGAACCATTGCCTTGGTGGAGTTTCGCGCCGAGGATCCTACGGTGCCGGTCAAAGCGGCCCACCGCATGAGCAAGGCCCAAATTATGCGCGAGTATCAAGCCAATGGCTTTACGCTAGTGCGCAGCGTCGACGATTTGCCGTGGCAACATCTGATGTTTTTTGCGGTGGTGGCAGGTACGTAGGCCGGCGTGGCACGCCGCTGAATGTATGGAAATTCGATGGTTACATAATCCGGTATGGCAAGACTTGGCGGCGTTACACCACGCCTGGCATGCTGCTGCGCCGTTTGCGCATGTGGTGATCGACGACGTGTTGCCGGCCGCCGATGTGGCCACGCTGTTCGCGATTATCGACGACGAACCAGTTGAGTTTGGCACCTCCGATATCTATGCCTTTGATGCTACCGCACCGGTGCCGACCACAGTGGCGATGGCATCCCTGCGCGATGGTTTTGCCAAAGCGTTGAGCCCGCTGCTTACGGAGTTGTGCGGGCGCGAAAATGGAGCGAACGAGCGCACGCTCGGAGCGGGGCCCGCCGTCACGCGGGTAGATATGCGGGCCTATGCCTATCGGCCTGGTCACTATTTGTTGCCGCATACCGATCATCAAGATGAATTGGGCCGAATAGTAGCCTACGCCTACTATTTGCCAACACCGGCACCGCCGGTCGGTGGCGAACTCGAACTTTTTGCAGCGCACGTGCAAGATGGCCAACTTGGCAGCGCGACCTCGACGCAGGTGTTCACGCCAAAACCCAATCGGTTGGTGATGTTCGAGGTCAGTGAGCGTTCGTTGCACCAAGTGCGCGAAGTGGTCGACGGGCTGCGGTTGTCGTTAGCCGGTTGGTTCTATCCATGACGGCAACAGTGATAGGGCCTGGCACCCTGGTTGGCGCACGCACAGCACTGTTGCTGGCCGATGCGCTCACGCCTGAGGTCACCACGGCGGCGCGCGCGGCGTTGGCGCAGCATGGCTATGCGCGTTACGGTTTGATCGATCGTGGGCGCTACGATTTTATCGACGACGCCGTGCCTGCGTTATGCACCATGTTGCAACAACTGGCGGCGCAGCACACCCAACGCGATCTACAGATTGTGTCAGCCCGAGCGCTGCGGTTTGGCCCCGGCGATTACGCCTTGGCCCACCATGATTCGTTTCACGACGGCATGCCGATTGAAGTGATCGCCGACCTTTCGGAGCCGCCGGGCGCTGAGTTGGCTGACGCCTGCGTGTATTATCGCCGACGTGGCCAGGCGTTTTTTGTCATGCCAGTGCAGCCCGGTGCCGTGTCGATCGTTGAGCGCGGCCCAGCGGTGACCCATAACCACGGCTACATCAGCTTGCGGTACCCCGACGCTGAGGTGGTGCGGCTGGTGCTTTTGCTGCGCGATCGCAGCGTCAGCAGCGTCGGCAGCGTTCGCTAATTCGCGCAAACATTGCGGGGCGGAGTGATGGATGGTCGAAGCTACGCAACGTTGGCGCGACATAAAAAGGGCCTGGCGCGGGGCACGAGGATGTCTATGATGCGGTATCATTGCCTTTTCGTGCCCAGGAGCTTCGATGCGTTACTATTTGTTGGCTGTAGCTTTAACTGCCTGTGCAACCCACCCGCCGGTGAAACCAACCCAGCAAGCTGGGGGCCCGCGTGGCTTACGCGCAAGTGAACACTTGGATGTGGCCGCACAACAACAAGAAGTCGCGGTGCAAGAAGCCACGTTCCCTGACATGCGCAACAACGGTATCAATACTGGCATACCGCTGGCGCAGCCGTGGTATCGGTCGTGGGGCACTGGCACAGATCATGAGGAAAACGCGCGTTATCATCGTGCCAAAGCGGGCGCGATCTATGCGGAGTACACAGCGGCGTGCGGTGAAAAACCCAGTGCCGAAGTAGCTGTGTCACCGTTTGAGCGATTTGGTATTGGCGGTTGGCCGACCCAAAGTGGCGCGATCGTGTATTTGTCGCCGGAGGCTGGCGGGCCCGAAGCCGTGATGGCGTCGTTGGTATGTCATCAAGCCTGGATGATGTTGGCACCAGCGCAAAATATGGCGGATTGTCCCCTTGATCTCAACGGGCTTAGCTTTGACGCGCGCGGCGATGGCAATGGCATTACAGTGTCGCTGACGATCAAAGATCCCAAAATGATTCCGGAATTGCAGCGGCGCGTGGCCCACGATTTGGAACAAGCACAGAAGCGCACGCGCAAGGCGGCCCCGGCTCCGGCCTCGGCGTTACCAACGGTGCCCAAGCTGCCGACGGTCTTGCCGAGCAAATAGTGCGCTAGCGCTACTGCCAGCGAACTAGCTCGGGCACAATGCCGCCATGAATCAAACTGCTGGTGAAAAGCTTGGGTTGTCGGCCGACGATGTCATTCCTTATGGTCGCGGAGTTGCCAAGTTGGCGGCCCGCAAGCAGCGGCGCGGCCGGTTGATTTTGGTCACGGCGATGACGCCAACGGCACAGGGTGAAGGCAAAACTACCACCTCGATTGGCTTGGCCGATGCGCTGCGGCGCAACGGTGAAAATGCCGTGGTCGCGCTGCGGCAACCGTCGCTGGGACCGCTGTTTGGTGCTAAAGGCGGCGGTACTGGCAGTGGCCAAAGTCGCCTGGTGCCATCGGACAAAATTGATCTGCATTTTACCGGCGATTTGCATGCGATTGCCGCTGCGCACAATTTGTTGGCAGCCACCATCGATAATCATTTGCACTTTGTTACGGCGGCTGGCCTCGACGGTCGCAAAATCGCGTGGCCCCGGGTGATGGATATGAATGATCGCGCCTTGCGCTCGCTTGTCATCGGCATGGGGCAGGGCAACGGGGTGGTGCGCGAAGATCGCTTTGTGGCCACCGCAGCGTCGGAAATTATGGCGGTAATGGGTTTGGCCTCGAGCTACGATGACCTGCGGGTTCGATTGTCGCGAATTATCGTTGGCCAGCGTCGCGATGGTGTGGCGGTTACCGTCGCGGATCTCGATTGCGTGGGCGCGATGATGGCCATTTTGGCTGATGCATTTTTGCCTAACTTGGTTGCGACCGCCGAAGGCACGCCAGCGTTTGTGCATGGCGGGCCGTTTGCCAATATTGCGCATGGCTGCTCGTCGGTGGTGAGTACCGAAACCGCGCTGTCGCTGGCCGATTGGGTGGTGACCGAAGCCGGCTTTGGCTTTGACCTTGGCGGTGAAAAGTTTTTTGATATCAAATGCCGGGCCGCTGAACTCGACGCCGCAGCGGTGGTGTTGGTGGTCACCGCGCGATCTTTGGCAACCCACGGTGCTGGTGATGTCGCGGTCGGCTTGGCCAATGTCGGACAGCAAATCGCAGCGATCAAAGCCTTTGGCAAAACTCCGACGGTGGCCATCAACCGCCATACCCATGACACGCCGCAAAGCATTGCGCAGATCGTCGAGTATTGCGCTGGCCTGGGTGTGCTAGCCATCCCATGTGAGCACTGGGCGCGCGGTGGTGCTGGTGCAACCGACCTGGCGCACGCAGTGATGACGGCCGCTCGCAACGCCGAATCGACGCAGCCGTGGACCTGCATCTATCAAGCCTCCGACGAGCCGAAACAAAAGTTTGAAGCCGTGGCGCGCAAGATCTACGGCGCGCGCAATGTGATTTGGTCGGCGCAAGCCGACAACCAATTAGCAACTGCGGTGAAAAATGGTGCCGCGTCGTGGCCGGTGTGCGTGGCCAAAACCCAATGGTCGTTGTCCGATGATGCAACCCGGCTAGGTCGGCCACGCGATTTCGATTTGCATGTGCGTGGCGTCAACATCGCTGCCGGCGCCGGCTACTGGGTCGCCATTGCCGGCGATATGATGCTGATGCCAGGGCTACCCAAAGCGCCACGCTCGCGCGAGATTGATTACCGCGACGGCGTCTATTTTGGGCTGTAGGGCCGCGCTAGGCGATGTGCCGCTGTATTGGTTCGGCGTTTTTGGGATGTCCGAAAATCGGACTCGTTGCGCCTGCCTGCACGGTGTGGGCTGGATCACAAATGTGTGACGCGACGCCAGGGTTGCTCGACGGCATCGCGGCGAAAATTGCGACATGGCTTACACCATTTGGCGCAGGTAACCCGGCGTGATGATTC
>JAGPDK010000605.1 GCA_018057605.1 Kofleriaceae bacterium
GTGCAACCTACGCTGGGCCACCTACTCGGCCACCGTCGGTCACGTAAGCGCATCAGAGCGAAACGCTTGAACTTTTCAATCTCCCCTAGTGCGCCCACGCGGCCTCGGACCGCGGCGCTCGGGCCACCGCGCTCGAAGCTTTCGCAACGTCGGGACCTTTCCGCGTCACGGTTGCGCCGTGGATTTTCAGATCTCGTAGGTCGCGGCCGGCTGGCTCGCTAAAGCTCGCTGAGGCTCGGAGGCCGTAGTTCGAGCGCTGTGGTCCGTAGTCCGAGTAGGAAACCAAACAAAGCTCAGCCCATCCAGGTGGTGTCTTTTTGCAAGGCCCATTTGGTGGTCACTTTGCGGGCCTGGGTCCAGAACCGGAAGCCGTCCCAGCCCGTCATGTCGCCATGGCCAAAGCGCGAATCGTTCCAACCGCCAAACGCAAAGGGCTCGCGTGGCACTGGCACGCCAACGTTAACGCCGCACATGCCAGCTTGCACCCGGCTCATCACTTCGCGCGCAACGTGACCGCTGGTGGTGTACACCGACGACGCATTGCCATATGGATTGGCGTTTTCGATTTTAATCGCAGCGTCGACGTTGGGCACGCGTACAATCGACAGCACCGGTCCAAAAATTTCTTCGCACGCTGCAGCCATGGTTGGTTGCATGTTGTCGAGCACGGTCAGGCCGACCCAGTTGCCGTCGGGCGTGGCCCGTTGACCGCGACCATCGAGCAAAATTTTGCCACCGGCTTTTTCGGCGCCACCGATGTAATTCACGATGCGCTCGGCCGCAGCCGCAGTGATCACCGGCCCAACCCCAACGCCAATTGCCACCGCCTTGGCCTTTTCAACAATGGCTGCCACGATGTGATCAACATCGCCAACGGCAAGTAGCACCGACGCCGCCATGCAGCGTTGCCCAGCACAGCCAGCGAAGGACGCCACCACGTTTTCAGCGGTGAGTGCCACATCAGCGTCGGGCACTACGATCAGATGATTCTTAGCGCCACCAAGACACAGCGCGCGTTTGCCGTGGGCCGAGGCCCGGGCGTACACAGTTTTGGCAATCGTGGTCGAGCCCACAAAGCCCACGGCCTTGATGCCCGGGTGGTCACAAATCGCTTCGACGATGGCTTTGCCGCCTTGCACCAACGACAAAATGCCATCAGGCAGCCCGGCTTCTTTGCACATTTCAGCGAGCCGCAGCGTCGATAGCGGCACGCGCTCCGATGGTTTCAATATGAACGCGTTACCAGCCACGATGGCCTGCGGCAGCATCCACAACGGCACCATCATCGGGAAGTTAAACGGCACAATGCCAGCCACCACGCCGAGTGGCTCATAGGTGGTTTCGCAGGTTACACCGCGGCTCACTTCGAGGTTTTCGCCGGCAGCAAGGTTAGGCAACGAGCAACCAAATTCGAGGCACTCGATCGACTTCGCGATTTCCGCTTTGGCTTCGTCGAATAATTTGCCGTTTTCATGGGACAGCAACCACGACAGCTCGTCGATATCGCGCGCCATAATTTCGCGGACGCGATACAACACCGCTGCACGGTCACGCATCGGCACCAAGCGCCACGCCACCTGCGCCGCCGTGGCACTGGTCACCGCGGTGTCGAGATCCGCCGGGGTTGAAAACCGCACGCTCGACATCACCTTACCGTGACGCGGGTTGACGACATTCATGGTCTCGGTGCCACTTGGCACCACCCATTTGCCGGCGATGAAATTGTTGGCCGCAGCAAACTGCGTCAGGTCGTAATTGGTCGCTGTAAATTTTCCGATCGACATTGCATACTCCTACATCGGTATCGAGAAGGTGTCACGCTCGAAAAGCGTGACCGGGTACAGGTACTCAAGCCAGGCTCATGGCACCGGCCCAAGGGACTACGTTGCTAGGTGGCTACTTGGCCGGTGACCGGACAACCGGCAGCGGTTTAGGCCCGGCGTTGCGTTTGTGCTGGGCTTGCCAAAACGCCGCGTTGCACGGCCGCGCAATATACTTACCGCGGCCACGCACGGTTTGTAATTGGTCATTTTGCCACAGCACTGCGCCCCGCGATAACGTGACCGCAGCATTACCCACGGTTTCCATGCCTTCATAGATATTGAAATCGATGTTTTGATGGTGGGTCTGGCGCGAAATCGTCCGAGTTTTGGCTGGGTCCCACACCACAATATCGGCATCGGCACCGACGGTGAGTGTGCCTTTGTTGGGCATGTTGAAGATGTTGGCAGCATTGGTCGAAGTCACGGCAACGAACTCCGCCGGCGTGAGCCGACCGGTGCGGACCCCGTGAGTCCACATCACGGCCATGCGATCTTCGACGCCGCCGGTGCCATTGGGAATCTTGCGAAAGTCATCGAGTCCTGCGCGCTTTTGCGGCGTGCAAAAACAGCAATGATCGGTCGCGGTGGTTTGCAGCATGCCGGCTTGCAAGCCCTGCCACAACGCGGCTTGATGCTCGGCGCTGCGGAACGGTGGGCTCATCACAAAGTGCGCGGCTTCATCCCAGTTTGCACTGCGATACACCGAATCATCGATAACCAAATGTTGCGCCAACACTTCGCCAAACACCCGTTGGCCTTCGAGCCGCGCTCGGGTAATCGCTTGTAGTGCATCGATGCATGAGGTGTGCACAACATAAAGTGGCACCCCAAGCACCTCGGCGATCCGAATCGCCCGATTGGCAGCTTCGCCTTCAACTTCCGGCGGCCGCGACAACGGGTGGCCTTCAGGCCCGGTAAATCCCTGCTCAAAGATCTGCTTTTGCAGGTGGTACACCAACTCGCCGTTTTCGGCGTGCACCGTGCATAACGCCCCCAACTGCTTGGCCGTGGTGAAGCTGTTCACCAACACTTCGTCGTCGCACATGATGGCATTTTTGTACGCCATGAAGTGCTTAAAGCTCGACACGCCGTGCTCGGTAGCGAGGGCAATCATGTCGCGTTTTACGCTGTCATCCCACCAGGTGATGGCGACGTGGAAAGCATAGTCCGCCGCTGCCTTTTCGGCCCAGCCGCGCCATTGTTGGAACGCGGCAAGCGGCGATTGCTGCGGACTTGGAATCACGAAATCTACGATCGACGTGGTGCCCCCCGCCGCTGCCGCCGAGGTCCCGGTGAAAAAATCTTCCGACGCCACCGTGCCCATAAATGGCAGCTCCATGTGGGTGTGCGGATCGATACCGCCGGGCATGACGTATGCGCCACCCGCGTCAATGATTGTCGCGCCCGCACTAGCCGCACCGTCGAGGTCGAGGCCCACCGCTGCAATGGTTTCACCAACGATTAGCACGTCAGCACGAAACTCACGCTCG
>JAGPDK010000131.1 GCA_018057605.1 Kofleriaceae bacterium
TGCCGTGGTTGACGGCCGTGCTCGACGCTGGTTACGAAAAAGTTGGATCAGTGTGGGCCGGGCTCGATGCGGAATTTCGGGCCCTCTGGTTACAACAACACACCACCATCTTTGATGCGTCGTTCGAAGAAGAACCACGCGACGATGACGAAACGCCTTTTTTGGCAACCCCTGATCGTTTTTTCACCATTGGCTTGCTCGGCGATGAACAAACCCAACGCATCACCCAAGCGTTGATCGAAGATTTGTATCGTGCCGACGCTGATTTGGCGCGGCATACGATCATGAGCGCGCGTTCAGAACCGGCGGCCGAGCTCGAAGAAATGAGCTACCGCTGGCGTTCGGGGCGATTGGCCGACATTGGCTACGTCGATTTTTATGACGCGCTCGATCTATTCAAGCCTCTGGAACTCAACGAGGTTACCATTGGCGAAGGCTCGCAAGATGCCATGCTCGATGCCACGCCAAGCGCCCTGCCCGCGCCGATCGTGGAAGAAATGCTCGGTCGCAATTTTCTCGCGGCAGCCTTGGCTCGGCTCGATTCTGGTAGCGAAGTTGAGCGAGTGCAAAATTCCATCATGGTGTTGGTGAATCGCGTCTTGGCGGCGGGCCGCGCCAAGCCGGGCCAAATTGAAGTGATGCGGCGCGGCGCGTTGTACGCGACCGCAACCATGTCGCTCGGCCTCGAATCCGTCGCCCGTGGCGATGTCGACCGTGGCGCCGCTGGGCTGCGCTCGATCGGCGCGTTACGGTTGTTTCGCGTCGGCTTCACGCTGACTCGGCGGCTCGGCCGGCTCGCCACGGTGTTGACCTCGCGGGCCGGCGCATTGGCCAGCCCCGGCCGCGAAGTGGTGGCCGCCATTGGCGCGCAACGGCCGTTGTTTCCGCGCGCGGTAGAAAATCCGCCTCGGCCCGGGTTGCGACCCATTGAAACCGCCGGTGACATTCGTTTACTCGCTGAAGTTTTGGCCCGCGTCACCATGGTTATCGCATTGCTCGAACGCCTCGGCTTAGATCCGGCGGCGATTGCCGCCGGCCCTGAGCCCCGTCCAAGCCTGGAACACTTTGTCCGCACAGCGCTGTGTCGGCACGCGATTTCGTCGACGTTCACCGCGACGCCGCTGAGCACGACCGACGTGCTGAAGTTGCGCACCACGGCGCTGGTTGGCGGGCGCTGGGATGCCGCAGTCCGTATCAGCTTACACGAAGAAATTGCATCGCAACTACGGCATGCCGGTGCGGCCGCCGCGCCGGCGCAAGTCGCAGGCGCTGTTGACGGTTGGCTGCTCGAAATTGCCGAAATTCTTGGCGACGTGCGCGAAGCGCGCATCGACCCGCGCTTCGTCGATGGGGTCTTGCTTGAACCTTTGCTGGGTGATTAACCAACGCCGGGACCAAAACCACGGCGGCCCTCCGCAACTACGACTCTTCGCGATTTACGTCTTCAGATTCCAACCGAAAATGCGCAGCCGCAGCAGCTTGCTGCTCGGCTTCTTTTTTGGAGCGGCCGATGGCGCGGCCCCATTCTTTGTCCCCGATAGACACCACCACGGCAAACGTTTTGTCGTGATCTGGACCAGCTTCTTCGATAACCCGATACAGCGGCGTGGCCTTGAGCCGAGCTTGCGCGGTTTCTTGCAGCCGCGTTTTGAAATCAGAAAACCCCCTAAATTCAACCTGCTCGATACGTTTTGCCAACAACCGACCGATCAAGGTCCAGGCCGCCGACAAGCCGCCATCAAGATATACCGCCGCAACAAGCGCTTCAAATACATCGGCTAGAATCGACGGTTTAGTTCGGCCACCAGAACGTTCTTCGCCTTTGCCAAGCTGCAAAAACTGCCCTAGGCCGAGCGAAATCGCGACCTCGGACAAGCCGGCTTCGCTGACCACTTGGGCCCGGGTTACACTCAATTCACCTTCGTGCAATTGCGGATAGGCCTCCATGAGGCGGTGGCCAACTACTAAGTCGAGCACCGCGTCGCCGAGGAATTCCAGGCGTTCGTTATCCTCCATGCGGAGTTTTTTGGGGCCGACCTGCTCGTTGCACCACGAAGTGTGGCGCAAAGCGTTGGCCAAAACCGAACGATTTTTAAATGTATAGCCCAGCACCGCCTCAAGTGCGACGAGATCATCTTTGGGCGCGGAAGACTTACCTGACATCATCTGTGGTTGTAACACAGTCCCCGGCATTCCACCGTGCTACACTCGCAGGCCTCGTGGAGGACTCGCGCGAGCGATTTGGCAAGTATCACGTCCTGGAGCGCATCGCGCAGGGCGGCATGGCCGAGGTGTATAAAGTGAAGACCGTTGGGATTGCTGGGTTTGAAAAAATCCAAGCACTCAAACGGATTCTGCCCGACTCAGCCCAAGAAGATCGCTTCATCCGCAGCTTTATCGACGAAGCGCGGATTGCCGTTGAGCTTAATCATCGCAACATCGTTTCGGTGTTCGACTTCGGCAAAGCCGAAGGCGAGCTGTACTTGGCGATGGAACTTATCGAAGGCAAAGACCTGCGCGGCGCAGTGAGCGATGCCAAAGATCGCGGCACGTTGATTCCGCCGAATGTTGCGGCCTACGTCATCTCGGAAGTTGCGGCCGGGCTCGATTACGCCCACCGCAAGACCGACGGCATCGGTGGTGCAATGGGCATCGTACACTGTGACATTTCACCGTCCAACATCATGTTGTCGTGGGACGGCGGCGTAAAGATCCTCGATTTTGGCATCGCCAGAGCGTCCTTTTCGTCGGCGTTAGAGCGACGCCGGTTGCGTGGCAAACCGCGCTACATGGCACCCGAACAAACTCGCGGCGATTCACCGACCTCGGCAACCGATGTATTTGCCCTCGGCATTATTACCTGGGAGTTGTTCACTGGCCAAGCGTTGTTTCGCGGCCCAGATTTGCGCGCGATTCTAGCGTCGGTGCGCAACACGGTGCCAGCCCGCTTGGATCATCTCGGCATTGCGGTGCCGACCGAAATTTCCGACGCTGTCGCCGTGGCGCTGTCGGCAGACCCCGGCGCGCGCGGGTCAGTGAATGACTTAGGGATTGCGTGCGCACGCCTAGGGATGACGTCGGGGGCACGTGGCGTTTCTGAATGGCTAGCGCAAACTGCCGCCGACATGGAAGTCGTACCAGCATGGCACTTGGCGCCGTCGAGCAATGCATCACTGAGCGTGCCAGACCATGGGGCGGTTGCCGTTGCGCTGCCCGTCGACGAACCTGCGCATTTGCCGCCAGTCCGCTCCAATACGGTGACGATGGAATTGCCGCAAAACGCAACGGCGCCGACACCCAGCGCACCGGCCACGCCCGTGCAAGCAACGCCTGCTAATGTCGCGACACCGTCGCTGGTTAAGCAATTAGCCCAAGCGGTGCGCCTGGATACCATGCCAGTCGGCATGGGCCCGACGGCGTTGCCCGACTTCGACGGCAACGCCACGCATACATCGGTCATCGGCGACGAAGATGTAATATCCGCGCAAATCATATCGTTGCGCCGCGCCGAGTCGTTCGAATCGATCGTCGTTCCGCAAAACACCTCGCTAAGCCAAGCCGTGCTACGCAATTCCATCGACGCCATCGATGACGGTGGCATGCGCGAAGTTGACGCCGGGGTCAGTGAACGGCGCCGTATTGTGGTGGCGTTTGCATTGCTCGACGGTGGTCCCGCCGATAGCTTGCGACTCCTCACCCGCAGTCTAGGCGAACTCGCCTATCAACGCGGCGGCGTCGTGATCGCATTGGAAGAACGCGGCATACTTGTGGCGTTTGGCCTCGAAATCGCTGGCGAAGACGATGTCGCGATGGCCATGGCGTGGTCGCTCGACGCTTCGGCGATGGCCCGCGATGCCAGCGGCGATCGTGCGCCAGCATCGGTGCGCATCGGTGCACGCACGGGGGTAACAACCCAGCCAGGCGCAGGCACGTCGCGAATTCCGGAAGACGCGATCGACGAAGTACGAGCACTAGCACGCGATGCCGTACCTGACCGGCCGCTCTTTGTCGGCGGCACTGGTCGGCTAACCTCGGCATTGTATACCTTGCGCGAAGTACCGCCGCGCCGTGGCGCTGTGCGACGCGTCAAAGTGCTCGAAGTTGTGGGACCGCGTTCTTTCGACGAGCGCGATCGCGCGTTGTTTGAACGTCGCGGCAAATTCGTTGGACGCGGCCGGGATTTGCTCGAACTCGACAACCTCTACCAACAAAGTCTGCGGCAAGGTCAACGCCATACCGCCTTGGTGCGCGGCGGCGTCGGCGCTGGCAAAAGTCGGTTGGTCGCTGAACTGGTCGCGCGGCTCGCCGGTACGCTAGCCCCGACGGTGGTTGCAGCGAGTGCGGGTTCGGCCAACCGACTATCACCATTTTCCCTAATCGTAGAATTGTGCCAGGCGTTGGTGGGCACGGCGCCCGCGCGCGGTCGCGCCGCCCGCAGCAAGCTGTCCCAGCTGATCGTGGCGCAACTGCGCGCCGGTGGCACCAACGAAGAGTTGGCCCGCGCCGCCGCAAGTGACATCGACCGAGCGATGGAGCTGCGCGATGGCGTCGGTATCGGGGCAACGGAACCAGCCGATTTACGCAATCGGGTTTCGGTCGCGTACCACGCCATTCGCTACGCTCGTCGGCATATTGGGCGCGGCTCGGTGACCATTATCGAAGATCTCCACCAAGCCGATGCCGCGAGTCTCGAAGTGCTCAAACACGCGTTGGCCATGCGAATCCCGGGCGGCGAGCTCTTGCTGTTGACCACGCGCGACGAAGGGCCGCGCCCGCCACCGGTCGATCTCGTCGTCGAATTAGGCGATTTGGTTGGTGCCGAATTACGGTCTCTCATCATCGATCGATTAGGCCCGGCCGCCACCCCGCTCAATGTTGCGGCGGTGTTGTCGCGCGCCGGTGGCAATCCGCTTTTTATCGAGGAATTAGCCAGCGCGGTTGGCCAAGACGCCGACGAAATTCCGGCAACCGCACGCGACGTGGTAGCGGCCCGCGTCGACCGTTTGTCCAGCAATGCCAAAACCGCGTTACGCTATGCCGCGGTCATGGCCGGCTCGGTGCGGGCACGGCTACTCGAAGAACTCATGGCAACCGACCTGTCAGCCGAGCTCGAAGAGTTGGCGGCCGAACGGCTTTTGGTTCGCAGCGACGCGGCCAGCCCGGAAGCGAACGAAGGCGAGCTGCATTTCCCGCGGGGCCTGGTCCGCGAAGTCGTTTACGAATCGCTTGCCACACGTGCACAACGCGACACCCACGCCCGCGTCGGGCGATTGTTGGCATCGCGTTTTTTCGCGGGTCGCGAAGAACCGCCGGCACTCATTGCCGAGCATCTTGAGCAAGGTGGCGATACCAGTGGCGCGGCAGCGTTTTGGGTCCGCGCCGGTCGGCTAGCGTTGGCGGCCGCCGACGCCGATGGCGCAGTCGCGCACTTCACGCGCGTGCTCGATCTGGAACGTGAGCTCGGCGCTGCGCCCCCATCGTTGGCGTCGCGCGCACGCCGTCGCGAAGCGCTGCTCGGCCGCGAAGAAGCCCATCGTTTACAAGGCGACTTAACCAGCCACGAGGGGGATCTAGCGGAACTGCTCCTGCTGTGCGATGACGACGCCGAGCGCATGGCTGACATCGCATGTCGTAGCGCGCAACGATTATTGCGCCAAGCGAATTACCCGGCCGCCCATGCCGCAACACTGCAAGCCGAGTCCTATGCCGAGAGTGCCGGCAGCACCCGTTTGCGCGGCGTATCCCTTAAGTTGCGCGGTGAAGTGGCCGAACGCCAAGGCCGTTTCGACGATGCCCTGACCCTAGTTGCCGCGGCTCGCGATCTATTCGCTACCAGCGGCGATATGATCGACGAAACCGCCGCCATGGTTGGGGCCGGCCGCATTCACTTGATGCGCTCGCATTATGAAGCAGCCCAAGCGGCCTACCGCCCGGTGATCGATCGGATGAAAAACGGTGCCGACCCATGGCTCGAACGCATCGTGAAACTGCATGTCGCTGCGATTCAAATGAGCTTGGGCAATTTTGCCGACGCTGCAGATTCTGCGGAACGTTCGCTGGAGCTGTGTCGGCGCTACGGCGATCGAGCCCGCGAAGGCGATGCACTGTCCGTGCTGGCCATCATCCGCGCCGAAGCCGGGCAATACGATGCCGCCGCCACGACATTTGCGCAGGCGCTCGAAATGCTCGAACGCACAAATTCGCGGTGGAGTCACACCGACTGTCTAATCTACGCAGGCGCCAGCGATGCGAAGCGCGGCGACCGTGGCGGCTTGTTGCGTATTGAGCAAGGGCTACTCGACGCGCGCGAACTGGGTGCCCAATACCTCGAAACCAACGCGTTGGTTGCGCAAGCCGGTGCATTCCTGGAATTTGACCAATTCGACGACGCGGTGGCAGCGGCACAGGCGGGTAGCGAGTTGGCTCGGCAGGCGACCCTGACCGGCGCCGAAGTCTTAGGCTTGGCCCGTTTGGCCTATGCGCATAGTCAGCTAGGTGCCACGCGTGAAGCCGTCACCGCTATGTTTCGTGCAGTGCACTTGCTCGAAGAGCATCTGCATATCGAAGGTTCCGAAGAAGAGGTGTGGTGGCGCTGTGGGGAAGTTGCGCTGATGGCCGATGATCGGGTCCGCGCGACGGCGATGTTCGAGCGCGGTTACCAAGGTTTCCTACGCAAACTTGAATGGCTAACCGACCCCGACGAGCGTGAGCAATTTGCAGCGATTCGCTGCAATCGCGAACTTACAGCCCGCGTGCCGCCATGAAATTCAAACGATGCGCACCCCTTTGCGGGCTGGTGGTGCTGGTCTTGCTTAGTGCGCTCATGCCGGTGCCGGGACATGCCGAAACCCCGACGCGGGCACCGGCGCAAGCCGTGATCGATCGCATTGATCTTGAACCCAGTCCGCTGTGGGGCTCCGATCGCCTGCGCATTCTGTTTTCGGAAGTTAGTGTGCAAGGTGCCATCGTCGATGTCACCGCGGCCAACGCCATCCGACTCATGGTTGGCTCCAATGAAAAAAAGCCGCCGATGGTGCTGGGGCGTTTCGGCAAGACGGACCTGCCACTTGCGATTGCGATCGTGGCGGAATCGTCGATAGAATTTTCCGAAGTCGCGCCCTTGGTTCGCGACAATGTGCAAACGCAACTCGTCAGCATCCGTCCAGCCAACACCCAATGGCTGATGGTCCGCTACAGCGACACCGTCAGTGTCGGTAAGTTTGTCAGCGGTAAAGCCATTGGCAATCAACTCGACCAATTGAGCAACGATGGCAGCACCGGCGACCCCGCGTTACTTGAGGCAATCGAACGCGCGCTGGTGGCCCTGAAGAAAATCAAACCGAGCAACACACGCAAAATGATCATCGTCATTGGCGATGGCCGAGACCGTGAAAATGATCGCACCCGGGTCACCGCCATGGGCGAACGCGCTGCCAAAGAAAATGTGCGCATTCACACCATTGGCTTTGCCGCGAGCGGTGCACGCCGGCCGCTGCTCGTGCTCGGTGAACTTTCGAAAAAATCGCTCGGCACATTTCGCTGGGTCCGCACCGAGAAAGCAGAATCATGGCAACCGGTGTTTGCGCAATTGGCAGCGGAAATAGCCAATCAATATGTGTTGACGTATTACGTGCCAGCTGGCGAGTTCGCTGGCAAAAAACTACACATCGCAACCACTGGCACTTTTGAGCTTGCCTCCAACGAAGCGAAAGTGCCGCAGGCACGTTGTGGCGATCTGACGTGCAGCACTAGCCAGGCTTGTATTGCCGGTCGGTGCAGCACGTTGGCCCCCGGCGTGAAGCGGCAGTTCGGTAGAGCCGTGCTGTTTGCGGTTGGCGGGTTCGGCGTATTGATCGTGCTGCTCGCTGGCGTCCGCGCCCTAAAAAAACTGGCCACGCCAACGCCGGCGCCAGCACCAACCATGGCCCAGGCCCATGGAAGCGCGACGCCTGGGCAAGTTGATCCAAATGCCGTCGCGAATCAGCTGGCCGCGCCGGCCAAACCGCAAAAAACCATGGTGGTGCAAATTGCCGCCACCGCATCGAGTCCCCCCCCCGCCGGGTCGAACGCGCGACCAACGCCGGACCGCGGCGCCACGGCTGCAGCACCCGCCCGTCCGGCCGCCCCCATCGGGCCGCCGCCGGCCACGCTCTACGTCTTGTCGGGCGCGCACAACGGCCAGCGCGTGCCGTTGCACAATGGCTTCATGATTGGTCGCGGCCCCGGATGTCACTTGGTGCTCGACGACCACGAGATCGAATTGCAGCATGCCGAAATTCAACTCGATGGCTATGGCAACAGCTCGATCGTCGACCGCAACAGCCGCAGCGGAACCTTTGTTGGCGGCACGCGCGTGCGCTCCGCCGCCCTGATCCACGGCAGCAGCATTCGAATTGGCAACACCGACTTGCGCTATCTGGCAGAATAAGGACGCAGCATGGGCACCATCTTCATTGCCAACAAGCCATTCGTTATTGAAGCCAATGTTGTGAACTGGCATGAAAACGGGTGGGACGCAACATCGCAATTTTGTCGGCCAACGGCGGTCGAGGCCAATCCGCCGTGCATAAAAAGCAGCGAGGGTTTTGATATCCCGTACGGGCTCAAAGCCGGCCAATATACGCCGCGATATTCGTTGCGGCCGGCATTGCGTCGCTACGGCATGAATCCACCGCTGGATGCCGTCAAAGCGGTTATTAAGCAATTCGTCTTGCATCACGACGGCTGCACCTCGGCCGAGATGTGCTGGAACGTGCTGCAAAACGAACGCGGCTTATCGTGTCACTTTTTAATCGATAACGACGGCACCATCTACCAAACCATCGACCTAGCGTTGTGTGCATGGCATGCGGCCGAATACAACCCCGCATCGATCGGCGTCGAGTTTTGCAATCGCGGCGACGCCAATGCGTTTCGTGATGTTTATAGCTCGGGTCGCTTTGGGCCCAAGCGCAACACCCGCGCTTGCAAGATCAACAACAGCACCATTCTATCGTACGAGTACACCAAAGCCCAAGTTGACAGTTTTACTCGCCTTGCCAAAGCTTTAACTCGGCTGTTGCCCAACTTGCCGATTGAGTATCCGCAATCGAGCCCGGGCCAACAAAGTTGGGGCACCCTCGACAACGCGTACAGTTTTGCCGGGTATCTTGGCCACTACCACTGCACCAATCAAAAATGGGATCCGGGGCCGTGGGACTTCAAGGAATTTTGCCGCAGCCTGCGTGGCGCCAATTGTTTTCCATTATGGACCCGCGACGATCCCAAACGCACGCCCACCGAAATTCCAGAAATCCCCAAGCGCCAAGATGCGCTCGACGATGGAGCCAAACAATTATACCTGGCCAACGAAGCCCGGGCCGACGGCGGATTTTTTCCGGTCGGCCCCTGGGGTGAGCAACGGCTCTGGCACGGTGGCGTGCATCTAGCCGCCACCGACGGGGCCTCGGTCTTTGCACCGTTTCCGGGACGTTTGGTCGCCGCCCGGTTTGGCCCCGCAACGTCCATCGGTTCGGCCAACTTTGTATTGATTCGGCACGACATGACACTGGGCAAATCGCCAGCGCAATTCTATTCGTTGTTCATGCACTTACAAGACAGCAGTGCGGCCGCGCTGGCCGAACAACCACCATGGATGCTCAACGTCGATTGGAAAAAAATCGGCGTCAAAGGCGCCGTGGTGCTGCTTGATGAACCGATCGAAGCCGGCAAAATTATTGGTCGCGTGGGTAAAGCCGGGCCAGCTGACCTTTCGAAAGCCCAAATTCATATGGAGATTTTCGCTAGGACACCAATTTTTACCGAGCTGTCCAACACCCCATGGACTTTGCTCGATGGCACATCGGGTGGGCGGTTCTGCGACGTCGAGACCGTGCAAGCGTTGCTCGACAGCAATAAGAATGGCGATTTCGACCGCCAGGAACTCACCACCTACTTCGCTAGCGGCGACAAAACATTCCACTTCAGTGTGACGCTGCACGTTTCCGAATGGACCGAAAATCCTAGTTGGACCGAAGCCTTACGCTTGCCCAAAGAATTTCGAAAATACAGCAACGAACAAATTGCAGCATTGGTAGCCGAGCAAATCAATCCTGGGCTGTGGTGGAATGACACGGTGGCAAAACACGCCAAGCTGCCACCCGACGGCACGGTATATCATTATCATCCCGTCACGTTTTTGCGTTGGTTCAACGAAAAGCTGATCGAAGCAGCGGCGACCGACACCCACACCGTCGACGAAAGTCAAGCAGGTGCGCCACCGCCGGGAGTAACCGACGATGGCGATCCATCAGGTAACAACATGCGGTCGCAAACTGAACTGGTCGGCGACCCTTGCGACACCAACCTTGGCCTCGAGGACATGGTGCTAGGTTTTGACGCTCCCGAGTGTGCACTATGAAAACCAAAGCAACGACAATGACGACCGTCGCCGCCCCGGTTGCACCAGGCGCGCTAGTACGAGCGGCCCGCATCGACGGCAACAGCGCCGCCACCTCACCTTGGCGGCGGCCGACGCGCCGCTGGTTCCTCGGCGCGGTAGCCGCGGCCATAGCGACGGCAGTTGTCGTCCGCGCCAAACCGGTCGAAGCGCTACCAACACGTTGGATCGGCCACTGCTAATCCGGCACCCAGGATCGAGATTTTGGCTCGGCTTGGTGTATCTTCTCGGCCATGCGTTGGGCTCATCAAGTCATCGGTTTTAGTTCTTTAAGTGCTGCGCTGCTCGCAGTTTCCGTCGCGGTCGCAGCAGCGCAACCGGCGGCACAACCGGCAGCATCGCCTGTGGCGCCGGCTGATCCAGCCAAACCAACCGACGGCACCGGCCAAGATGCCCAATTGGCCGAAGATCCACCCAATGATATTGAGGGCACCTCGGAGTCACCCGACGCCCCGGTGACCGGCGAAGCGCCCATCGTCGCTACTATCAAAGCAGCGCCCCAGACCGGTTATCCCATCGAAGAAGTCGCGCGCCCAATCACCTTGCCACAAGGCATGTCCGAGGTAGCGCTGGAGCTGCGGGCCACGCTCTCGCCGTTTGTCTCCAATGCCACGTTACGAGCCCGCTACGGCATCACCCGGCAGTGGCAAATCGGCCTGCGCTACAATGGTGGCGGTTTCTACAAAGATCCAATTACCAGCAAATCTGGTTACAATGTTGGCAAAGCCGCCGGGCTTGAAGTGACCTACCTGGTCAACGCATGGATCGGCGCATCGATCGGCGTGCCGATTTACCTCGACCCCGTCGCCTCAAGTATCAGCCTTGGCGCGCCGATCCGTTTTCGTTTTGGGCCGAAGGTCACCGTCGGCGGCTTAGGCGATTTGCTGGATATTCGCATCTCGAAGTTTGTGCCTAGCTTTTATTCTGAATACGCCAACGAAGGCCTAGCCAACGCATTCCGCACCAACACCACCACGGATACCGGCAATTTACGGTTCGCGGGCTACGGCATCTACCAACAGAAACCAAATCTGGCGTTGTACGGCCGCATCGGTGTAACCGCTCGCGATTTTTCGAGCTTGGACCTGCTCTACCTGCTG
>JAGPDK010000606.1 GCA_018057605.1 Kofleriaceae bacterium
GGCGGCGGCTCTTCGAGGGTCTTGAGCAACGCGTTAAATGCTTCGGTGGTAAGCATGTGAACTTCGTCGATGACGTAGACTTTTTTGCGCAGCATGGCGGGCTGATAACGCACCGCTTCGGTCAATTCGCGGATGGCATCGATGCCACGGTTGCTGGCGCCGTCCATCTCGATATAATCGACGGCCGAGCCAGCGGTAATGCTTGCGCACGCGCTACACGTGCCACACGGTTCCGAGGTTGGGCCATTTTCACAATTGAGCGCTTTGCCAACAATCCGAGCCAACGTGGTTTTGCCGCAGCCGCGCGGACCACAGAATAAAAAAGCGTGATGCACCCGGCCGCTGGCAAACGCATTGCCCAACGTCCGAGTGACGTGCTCTTGCCCCACGACTTCAGAGAACGTCGTCGGTCGATACTTACGGGCTAATACCAGGTACGACATGCGCTGCGACTATAGAGGCAACCGCGCAGGATGGGGGTGCGAAATCCAGCTTTCGCATAGGCGTGGAGGACTACAGCGTGATGGTTTCGCAGATTTTTTCAACTTGGATCATCACCGCATCGCGAAACTTGCCGAGTTTGGCCGGCTCACCGTCTTTGTACATCGACCCGCCGCAGATTAGAAATTTGCCGCCGTAGCGCACCTGGTAGCGAAACATGGCGCTGCCGGTCGGCGATTTGCCTTCGAGAAACCACGCTGCACCGCGTTGCCGATCACGGGTGACCGTCATGATATTTTCGGCGGCGAGCCAGGCTTTGTAGGCTTCGCGATCTTTAGGAGCGCCTGATTTTTCGATGCCGTAGTGAAAAATAAAATTGGTATCGATGCCTAGCCCGCGTTGCGCCAACGCTAAAAACACCGAAATCGTGCCGGCTTCGCCCAGATCGCGGGCCCAGCCTGGAGCCAACGTCAGCTTAATTGCGGCTTGCTCCGCCGACGGTGGCACTGGAGTTTGGCCCGGGGCCGGCGCCACCACGCCGGTGGTTTCCAGCAGACTCACCGTTGGAGTCGCAGTCACAGTGGCCACTGCGACCGGCGCGGCGATGCTGCCAGACCCGGTGGGAACACCGCTGCCACTGACCGTCGCCACATTGCGGGTGGCACTACCGCTGCCGCTGCCTGGCGTGATCGCCGCGATGCTTTCGCCTTTGGACCCAGCGCTGCCGCTACCGGTCGCCGTTGCCGCCGCACCAACACTGTTGCCAGACCCAGCTTTGTCGCTTTTTTTCATGTCCGCGCTCACACCGGCTGCAAAGCTGCTTTGGTCAGAGCCGCTGGCGACAAAAAAATCGCCACCGGTGGTCACTTCTTTCGATTCACACCCAGCGGTAACAACGGCGAAAAAGGCTAGCGTTAGGGTCGAGCGCACAGCCCAGCCTAGCACGTTCATTGCCTCGCTGTGGGCCACGCAAGTTGCCGCCGCCGCTAACAATATGTCGGCTGGCCCTGTAAGGTTCGCGGGTATGCAGAACCGTAAGCCGTCCCACCCATCGTCGCGCTCCAAGCGCCCTGCGCCGGCCGGTAAACAACGCCGCGCGCTCTCGATGCCGCGCGCCCCGGGCCGCATTATCCTCGACGGTGAACGTCGCGTGGCGGAAGGCCTGGCCACGGCCTTACGTGCCGCCGGCCTCGATGAAGTCGTCGCCGACAGCTTGACCCATCCGGTGCACAGCTACCCTGCCCGCATGCACCCAGCAACGGTGCGCGTGTTAGTTGAAATCGTTGCCGATGCAATGCCACGCGACAGCATCTTGGTCGATCCATTTTGCGGCTCGGGGACAACGCTGGTCGAAGCGCGCGCCGCTGGGTTGCGCACCATGGGGATCGATCTCAATCCACTCGCCGTATTGTTAGCACGCGCCAAAACCTGGATCGTGCCAAGCCGGTCGCGAGCACGGCTCCGGCAAGCCGGCCGTACTATCGGCGGTGAAGCGTTGATGGCCGGCAAAGAAGCCCGCCGGTCGGGTGGTGCAGCGATTACCAAACGCGCACCGGCTGGCTTCGACCCCAATGCGCGTGATCGCCGGGTTGGCAAATGGTTTGCGCCGCACGTGCGCCGCGAACTCGAAGATCTAGCCGGGCGCATCGACGAAGTTCGGCAAACCGACCCCGAACTTGCCGACGTGCTGTTGGTGCCGTTGTCGTCGATTTTGTACAAAGTTTCGTCGCGCACCTCGGACACTAATCCTGAGTGGGTAGCACGCAACATCGGCCGGGGTCAGCCGGCTCGGTTATTCACCGAGCGAGTTGAGATCTTGGCGGCCGGGCTCGACGATTTGTACAAAGCCTTTGGCCAAGCTTCGGGCCGCGGCGCAGGCGGACCACCCGACGTGCATTTAGCCGATGCCCGGCAACTCACCGAGTTTATTCCACCTGGACGCACCGGCGGAATCGTGACCTCGCCGCCGTACGCCGGCACCTACGATTACGCCGAGCATCAACGTTTGCGCTTCGACTTTCTCGGCTTGCGCCATCGCGAATTTGACGCTGGTGAAATTGGCTCGCGCCGATCCTTTGCCACGGCCATCAACGGCGAAAAACAATGGCGCAAAGCCTTGGCCGAAACCCTGCAAAGTTTTGCGTTGGCCTTAGCGCCCGGTGCCCGCGCGGCGATTGTCATCGGCGATTCATTTGCCGGTGGCCGCGCCGCCTATGCGCTCGACGATGTGCGCAACGCATTGCCACCTGAGCTGTTCGTCGAAGCTTGGGCGTCGCAAGACCGCGCTATGCTCGGTGCCGGTGAGCGCAAAGCGTTTGGCGAGCGGCCTAAAGCTGAGCACGCGATCGTGCTGCGACGTCATTAACCACGAGCTGGCCGTCGTCGTGAACGAAGGCCAATGAATGCTCCAGCCAGCAGCGCGCGAGCAACGTGCGGTGGGTTGAATGCCGGCAACTTGTCGGCGGCAGCAGGGACGGGAAAGCTGATCATTGAGCTCAATTTCCTTTTAGACTTTCACATCTTGGGAGTATCGGACGTGACGGCGGTGCTGACCCGCTAGGACACCTCGAGCGGATGAAGATCTACCCACGTGGGGCCAGAACGAGAGGCCGGGACACACAGGGTCATGTCAACCGTCGGGTGAACGGTCGGCTCACAGAGGCTCCGGAGGGAGCGAGGTGGAGCTTGAACGGAGGCGCTGCGGCTGGCCGCGCGGCCGCGGAAGTTGGTGCTCGCGCGTAGCCTGATGCGCCGCCGTCGCGTCGCAGGTTGGTTGCGGTATTGGATAGCGATGGGTGGCCTTGCGCGCTGTTTGTGATCGGCGGGTGGGACGGCGGGCGGGCGCCGAACTTGAATTGGCGATAG
>JAGPDK010000132.1 GCA_018057605.1 Kofleriaceae bacterium
CTTCAAAGTAGGATCAGTAGAAGGGCTGTGATTTGTGAGGATAAATGTATAACGTGTTGATTTAGAATGTTAATCTGATACTTCGTAGGATTGATAATGTTGTTAGTGGGTCATAGTGCAAAACTGAATAAGTTGTGAAGAACTGAGATTTTGGAGTTATGCAGTGATTGACCACAGGGCTGTTCGTCGATGAGATCACAGAGTAAGTAACAGGTCGCAATGACACTTCGCGGCGGTCGAATTCAGCCAAATTCATCGCAGTAAACTCGATTCAATCGCGTGAATTTCACTACGCAACGCCGCATCGTCGCGTAACCGCGACGCAACTTTTTCTACTGCGGAGATCACGGTGGTGTGATGTTTACCGCCAAAGCCGCGGCCGAGGTCCGGGTACGAATCTTTGGTGTGCTGGCGAGCCAGGTACATCGCCACAGCGCGTGGCGCGGCCAAGGACTTGTGTCGGCGCTGGCTTTTGATATCGGCAGGCTTGAGGTTGTAATAGTTGGCCACAACGCGAATCACAGCGTCTACCGTGATGATCTCAAGCGGACGGGAAATCGCAGCGCCTAAGGTTTGTTGGGCAAATTCCAAGTCGATGCGGCGCTTGGCTAATGACGCGTAAGCGGCAAGCCGAATCAAGGCGCCTTCGAGCTCTCGCACATTGGAACGAATGGCAGTGGCAATGTACAAGCCGACGTCATCAGGTAGCTCGACCTGCTCGGTGGCGGCCTTCTGCCGCAAAATAGCCAGTCGTACCTCCAATTCCGGTGGTTCAATATCGGCGAGCAAGCCCCAAGCGAATCGGGTTTTCAATCGGTCAGCAATGTCCGGAATTTCGTGCGGCTTGCGATCAGCTGTAAGTACGATCTGTCGGTGGGCATCGTGTAAGGCATTGAAAGTATGAAAGAACTCTTCTTGCGTGCCGTCTTTACCAGCAAGGAATTGCACGTCGTCGACTAACAGCACATCAATGCCTTCGCGGTAGCGTTTGCGAAACTCGTGCATTTGGCCCAAGCGGATCGCTTGCACGTATTCGTTCATGAAACGTTCGCTCGAAAGGTACAAAATGCGTGCGCCGGGGCGATTGAGCAGTTGTTGATGGCCGATGGCGTGGAGCAGGTGCGTCTTACCTAAGCCTGCAGAACCACATAGAAATACGGGGTTATACTTCGGTGGATAAGAACTCGCGCTAGCCTGCGATGCCGCAAAGGCCAGTTGGTTGGATGGCCCAGCAACAAATGCGTCAAAGGTATATCGCGGGTTGAGGGTGAATTCGCGTTGTTCGCCACTGGGCGAAATTGTCGAGGGTCGTTGTGGTGGTTCGCTGGCTCGGTCTGGCCGATCGGGGTTGTCATGACCGGTTACGGTTGGTACTGCGATCGCTGAGTTGGAAGACTCGGCTCGTACGTGCTCGATGATGGGCAGATCTGGAGCAAATTCAACAGCGAACGAAGTACCTGAAATAGTTTGTATTTCTCCGAGTACAGTAGGTAGAAAGTTGGATTCAAACCACAGCCGTACGTAGCTGTTGGGGGCTCGCAGCACGAGCTTCGATGAGCTAGTTTCGAGGCATTCAATCGGTGAGAGCCACATGTCGAAATTCTGTGGTGAGATACGAGTTCGCAGACGTTCGAGCGCGCTACTCCATAGTCCGTCGTTCCTCGATCCATGTTCGACATTTAGTTCAATCATTGATTATGCTTACCGATTGATGTTGATTGAATAACACAGACAATAGACAGCTTATCCAGAAGTTATTCACAGCTTCTTCTGGTTGCTTTCCGCTACTTCGTTGGCACTCTCTCGGTCAACGACATGTAACGCGCAAATCCCTGCGTATTGTGGAGCGGTACCTAACAGATACGCGAAAGCTGGATCAAGCGAAAAACGAGTGCATTTTTCCGGTGTTGGCGAACCCCTAGACATCACTTCACTCCCGCGTGACGATTGTGGATAACTCCGGTTCCGGATTGCCAGATCGATGAATTGAGAACCTCATGTTTGCTAGTTTTGCAGGCGATTTTGATTTTTGGGTGCTGGCTGAATCAGCGAGCCAAACATGCGTGGCTATGGCGCGCTGCGGTGGCCGGCATGAACTAAACGAAGGTCGCGAACGGATCACCGTTACTTTCCTTGACACTCTAGCTGTTCGTCCTGTATCGATCCCAGCTCGAAAAACGCTGGAGCCTGGCCGTGAGCAAACATACATATCAACCACACAATAAAAGTCGCAAGCGCACCCACGGGTTTCGCGCTCGCAAAAAAACCCGCGGTGGCCGTGAGGTACTGCGTCGTCGCCGTGCCAAAGGTCGCAAGCGCATTTCCGTTACCGCTGCGAAGAAGTAGCGCAACCCCTGCTACCTAACGTGCCGTGAACACCACTTCGGGTGGTCGGCATGAAACGTAGTTTGATCATGACCGCAACGTCGCTACCTGGCCAAGGCATTACCAAGGCCATGCGCTTGCGGCGTCGTGCCGAATTTGTCGATGTGCAAAGCACTGGACGAAAAGTCCATGGGCGCTACGTTCTGGCCATGTATAAAGTGACAGCCCCTAACCAGCCTGGTCGCTTGGGTTTCACCATTACCAAAAAGATCGGCAACGCCGCTGTGCGTAATCGCTTGCGGCGCGTGCTGCGCGAATGGCTACGTACCCATGGTTGGGTGCCGGCGGGCAGCGACGTTGTGTTTGTTGCAAAGCCGGCAGCGAGCGTCGACGGGATTCCCGTTGCTGCGGCAAAGCTAACCGCGGATTTACAACGGGTGGTCACGCAACTATGACGGCAATCATGGCCGGTCTGCGCCGCTTCACCACGCGGTTGTTGTTGGCGCCGATCGGTTTTTACCGACGATTTTTGTCGCCGCTCAAAGGCCAGCCAACATGTCGGTTTTTGCCAACATGTTCTGAGTACGCGATCGAAGCGATTACCCAGCGTGGTCCGCTGGTAGGAACTGCTATGTCGATATCGCGCATTCTGCGTTGTAATCCGTTGTTTGTAGGTGGATACCACCCCGTCGCAGCAGCGTCGGTTAAACCCGAGCACAGCGACTGTTGTGATCACGTGAAAGGCCACTGAAATGCAGGAGCAAGGAAAACGTCTGTTGCTTGCGGCGATCATCGCAATTGGCGTGCTGTTTGCGTGGAACGCCGCGTTTCCAACGAAAAAGAATCCGCCGAAGCCTGTGGTGGCAGCTGGATCTGGAAGTGCCGGCAGTGGTGCAGCCATCGCGGTAACGCCGCAAAGTCCGGTTGGGCAACCAGCGTTGCCGGTTGCAGGTACACCTGCTGTTGTGCCAACGGAAGCACCGCGTGGTGCCGAACAAACGTTGACGGTTACGTCAGCTAATTTTACTGCGACGTTCACCAACTGGGGCGGCGCGCTCAAGTCTTGGCACTTGGCGGACCGTCGCTACGACCGCGATGTTGGCAAAGGTGAGATGATTCCGCAGTTCCCCGACTCGACGGCACTGCAGGTTAACTTTGTCAACTCGACCTACGTTGTGCCCAAGTCGGCCGAATGGATCGGCGAGAAGATCAGCGACACACAAGTTCGCTACAGCTACAAGAACGAGCACTTGGCGTTGGTGAAAACCTTCACAGTGTATCCGGAAAACTATTTGTTGCGCATCAACGTTGAAGCCACGCTGTTGGCCGCCGGCGAAGCTCGGCAAACGTTAACGCTCACCACGTTTGGTTACCAAGATATTAAGAACGACGGTGGCGGCGGCCAAAGTGTTAAGGCCCGCGCATGGGTTTCGGCGACTCGCCGCAATGGTGAAAATTTCGCGACGCCAGTGAAAAAGCTTGCCGAGTTTGCCCGCGTTGAAAGCAATATTGACTGGACTGGCTTTGAGCATCCGTACTTGTTGGCGATTGTTTCGCCGCACAAGTCGGGCACCGAGCAGATTGAAAAACACACCTACGCCGGTGCCAGCCCTGGGTTGATGCAGACCGATATTTGGTATCCCACAGTGGTAATGACCAGTGCGGCTGGCACGGTGACCCGTGAAGCGGTGGCGTACATTGGCCCAAACAACTATGACAAATTACAAAAGGCCGACGACATCGCAGGTTACCCAACCGGGTTTCATGGCGTCGTCGATCTAGGTTGGTTCAAGTTTATTGGTCGACCGTTGCTGTGGTTGCTTAAAGCGATCCATGGCGTCGTCGGTAATTGGGGTGTAGCGATCATCCTATTAACCTTCTTGGTGAAGCTGGCAACGCTGTACTGGACCACCAAATCGATGCGTTCGATGAAGGCCATGGGCGCACTGGCGCCTAAGATGAAAGAACTGCAGGAGCGCTACAAAGGCGATCGGCAGCGGCTCCAGCAAGAGCAAATGGCGTTGTACAAGACCCATGGCGTCAATCCGTTGGCCGGCTGTTTGCCAATGCTGCTGCAGATGCCAATTTGGATCGCGCTGTACCGTATGTTGTCGTCGGCTGGAGAGCTGTATCTACAGCCGTTTATTCCAGGCTGGATCAACGATCTGACCAACACCGATCCTTTGCACATTTTGCCAGCGATCTTGATGGTAACCATGTTTGTGCAGTCGCGGTTAACACCGACGACGGGCGATGGGGCACAGCAGAAGATCATGATGATTGTCATGCCGTTGATGTTCGGCGTAATGTCGTTCTTCTTCCCAGCTGGCCTCACGCTGTATATCTTCACCAATACGTTGTTGTCGGCGTTGCACTCGGTCTATATGAATAAATACGATGCCAAGAGCAAAGCGGCGATGGCTGCGGTGGTGGCAGCATCGGCGCCAGCTGTAGTTACTCACGCACCGACAACGGCTAAGGCCGGTAAGCCAGCGCCAGCTAATGTTGCCACCAACGATGATGCGCAACTTGATGAGACAAACGTGGCGGCACCGAAAAATGGTGCTTCCAATGGCAACAAGAGCAACAAGAGCAATAAAAACAAAGGCAAGCGTCGCTAAAACGCTGGCGCGAACCACATCTGGCAGCCCTGGCATCTGCGGATACCCTAACCAAGTTACAACGTCGCTACTCCAGCGACGCGGAAAAAAAGAGGACGACGTGGCACAATCAACGGAAGATGTTGCAGAGAAGGCAAGCGAGTTTTTAGTCGGCGTTTTGGAACGGATGGGCATCACTGCCGACATCGATATCAAAGACGACAAAGATCGCGTGGTACTTGAGATTCAAACCACCGACACCGAATTGGTGATCGGGCGTCGCGGTGTGGTGGTGGACGCGCTCCAGCACCTCGTGAACAAAGTTGTCTACAAAGAGCGTGGCACCGAGCGCGGCAAGCCATTGATCGTGGACGCTGGTGGTTTTCGCGACAAGCAAATCGACCGTCTGCGCCAGCTGGCAGAGCGCGTCGCCGAGAAAGTTAAAGCGACCGGCGAAACTGTCGAATTGCAACCGATGACGTCGCATGATCGCCGCATTGTACACATGCACATATCCGAACTTGGTGGCATGTCGACGCGCAGCGAGGGTGAAGGCGAAGACCGCCACATTCTCGTTTTCCCGGCGTAGGTAGTTTGGGACTTGTGCATAAATTACTGACCCTGGTTTGTGCCGATCCATCGTGACTGGCCGCGTTGCTCGTCAGTCCCGGTATCAGTGCCCGACGGGTATGCTCCTTCTTCGCGCCTCGCCATTCAGGTGGCTCGACTCAAACATTGGCTCAGTAATTCAATTACAAGTCCGTAGGGTCCGAGTCGCGCGAAAACGGCGTACTCGGCGCGAACGTTGCGAACCAGACCCCTGCCCTGTTTGGGCTTGGTCGTGCTAGATCGCTGCCAAGATCATGATCATTCTTGGTGATACCATCGCAGCGATTGCAACCGGTGCCGCCCCAGGTGGCGTCGGGGTTATTCGCGTTAGCGGACCGCGCGCCATCGAGATTGTTGCTGGTGTCGTTGGATGCGAGGCTAGCGAATTGACTCGCAAAATCCGCTACGCAATCGCGAAGGACGCCGGCGGTGCGCGTCTTGATGAGGTTGTTGCGTTTGCGATGCGAGCACCACGGTCGTTTACCGGCGAAGATGTAGCGGAGATTCAAGGCCACGGCGGCGGCGCAAATTTGGCGCGATTGTTAGCTGCGACCCTCGCAGCCGGAGCCCGGGCGGCTGAACCTGGTGAGTTTACGCGCCGTGCATTTGGCAACGGCAAACTGGATTTGACTCGCGCTGAAGCATTGTTGGCGGTGATCGAATCGGGCAGTGAACGGGCGCTTCGAGTAAATCAAGAATTGCTCTCCGGCGCTTTGGCCAACGCACTCGATCTTATGGAACAACGCGCCACCGAAGTGTTGGCCGAAATCGAAGGTTCGATTGATTTTCCTGAGGATGATTTGATGTTGGCGCCGGAGGGTTGGGCGCATCAACAATTGCTTGCGCTGTCCGGGCAATGCAGCCGATGGGTTGCTAGTTTTGCTGTCGGCAAAGCCCTGCGGCAAGGCATCACCGTGGCGCTGGTTGGGCCAGTAAATGTGGGTAAATCGTCGCTGTTGAACGCCCTCGCAGAGCAGAACCGTGCGTTGGTTTCAAGCCAGCCGGGTACCACGCGGGATTATGTTGAACTTCGGGTCGAATGGAATGGCGTCGCTGTGACGTTGATCGACACGGCGGGTTTGCGTGCCAGCAGCGACGAAATCGAGACGGCCGGTATTGAGCTGGGTCGGGCTCGGGCAGCGCAAGCCGAAGTGGTTTTGCACGTTTCCGACCAAGCGTTTGATGCTAATGCAGTAGTTGATTCGCGGACGATTTTGGTGCGGAGCAAAGCCGACTTGGCGGTTGACGATACCGTTGGTGTTTTGGCGGTGCAGCGGACTTCAGCGACAACAGGCGAGGGTTTAGCAGAGTTGCGCCAGCGCATTTTACAGATTGCAACGGCCGGTGCGGTCGACGGCGATGATGGCGTTATGCTGATTACCGAACGGCAACGCAGCCGAGCGCAGGACGCAGCCCTGCGATTTGGCGATGCCGCGCTCGGATTGGCCGAAGGCCGGCCGCTTGAAATGCTGGCACTTGACGTGCGTCAAGCAGTGCATGCGCTGGCCGAACTGCGCGGCCATGAAGTTACTGAGCGAGTGCTCGATGAAGTATTTGCACGTTTTTGTATTGGCAAGTGACCCGGTATAGTGAGCCTGTGACGTTTGAACATGATGCCGGTCGGCGACTTGCTGCGCTCGACGCCGAGCAGTTGTTGCGTTGGCCGATGACAGTGCAGGCTCGGCGTGGTGCTCACATCGAAGTCGACGGTGCTTGGCTGGTGAATTTTTCGTCGAATGATTATTTGGGGTACGCCGACGATGTGCGTATTCGCGAAGCAGGGCGGCGTGAACTTGAGCGCAGCGGTGCTGGCGCTACGGCGTCGCGTTTGGTCGTTGGGAATTTACCCGCGCATGTTGAGCTTGAAGGCGCGCTGCGGGATTGGCTCGGCGTCGAAGGTATCTGTTTGTTTAATTCGGGCTACGCTGCAAACACCGGTGTTTTGGCTGCGCTCATGAGGCCCGGCGACGTGATCGTTTCGGATCGGCTCAACCACGCTAGCATCATTGACGGCTGCAAATTGAGCGGCGCGGAAGTTCGAATCTATCAACATTTGAGCTGTGAAGATCTGGAGCAGAAGCTCGTTGGGCTGGCTGGTCGACGGTGCTTGGTAGTGACTGAGTCGATTTTTTCCATGGATGGCGATCGCCCGGATCTGGTGCGTATAGCAGCGCTTTGTGAACGCTACGGCGCAGGCTTGTTGGTCGATGAGGCCCATGCAATTGGCGTGATTGGTCCGGGCGGGCGTGGCGAATGTGCGCGACAGGGGGTGGTGCCAGATTTGTTGATTGGTACCTTTGGTAAGGCCCTCGGCGTCTATGGTGCTTTTGTGGCTACCACGCCTAACCTGTCGTTGTTATTGTGGAATCGAGCTCGCAGCTTAGTGTTTACCACGGGGTTACCGCCAGCTGTGGTTGCTATGTGCAGTGCGGCAGTGCGGCTGGTACAAAGCGCCGATGGCGATGCCAAGCGTCAAGCGCTGGCTGCAAATGTTGCAATTATGTCCGAAATCCGGACAGAAATTGAGGAACACAGTACCGATATCTTGCAGGTTTCGTCCGAAAACCGGACAAGAGTTACGAAACCTGTTAGCACGCATATCATCCCGATTGTGCTGGTTGACCAGACCAACGTGATGGCAAAAAGCACGGCCTTGCGAGCGCATGGCATGTTGGTGTCGGTGATTCGGCCGCCTACAGTGCCGGTTGGCACGTCGCGCTTCCGCATTTGCTTGAGCGCGAACCATTCGCAAGAACAGATCTCTCGGTTGTTGCAAGTCATTGAAAATAAATAGAAAAATAGATTATGTCGATCGCTGAACTAGACCACAAGCATGTCTGGCATCCGTTTACACAAATGGCGAATTGGGAGCCATTGTGCATCGATCGAGGTGAAGGCAACTTTCTGATCGATGACACTGGTGTGAAGTACTTTGATGGTGTCAGCTCGCTCTGGTGCAATGTGCACGGGCACGCTAATCCACGGCTCAATCGAGCACTGTCGGCCCAGGCGGAGAAGCTGGCGCACTCAACATTTTTAGGACTCACTCATGAACCCGGCGTTCGCTTGGCGGCGGCATTGCTCGCGGTAGCACCTGTGAATTTGACGAAGGTTTTCTATTCGGATTCTGGATCAGCAGCGGTTGAAATTGCACTGAAACAATCATTCCAGTATTGGCAGTTGTCCGGCCAGTCGACGAAAACCAAGTTCGTGCACTTCGACAACGCATATCACGGCGATACGTTGGGTGCGGTAGCGGTTGGCGGCATCGATTTGTTTCATAAAGTCTTCGGCCCGTTGCTGATTCACAGCATTTCGGTGCGGAGCCCGTATGTGGCACCATGGAGCGTAGACGCTGGACGTGGTATGGCTTTGGCCCTCGCGGATTTAGACCGTGTGCTCGCGCAAGCGGACATAATTGCGGCCGTGGTTATGGAGCCATTAGTGCAAGGCGCTGCAGGCATGTTAACCCACCCACCGGGTTTTTTGGCGGCGGTTGCACAGAGATGTAAGGCCGCAAATGTGCATCTTATTGTCGATGAAGTGGCGACCGGTTTTGGTCGGACGGGCACGTTGTTTGCTTGTGAGCGTGAAGCCGTGCAGCCCGACTTTATGTGTCTGGCAAAAGGGATTTCAGGCGGTTATTTGCCATTGGCCGCGACCCTTTGCACTGAGGCGATTTATTCGGCGTTCTTGGGTCAACGAGCCGACATGAGGCATTTTTTCCACGGCCATACCTACACGGCAAATCCGCTAGCTTGCGCTGTGGGCATAGAATCCCTTGCTATGCTGCGCGAGAACCAGTCCGGGCTCGCAAGCCTAGCCGCGTTGGTTTCAGCGAAGGCACATTCGCTAGACGATTTGCCCTTTGTGCGTGAGGTTCGTGCTTGCGGTACTATGGTGGGAGTTGAGTTAGGTACAGCCAAGCGCCAATCCCTGCCATGGGACGACTTCATGGGTGTGCGAGTCTGCCAGCGTGCTCGGAAGTTTGGAGTTATGTTGAGGCCTCTCGGCGATGTGGTGGTTTGGATGCCGCCATTGAGTTCGAGTCCTGATGAAATTGAGCTCCTGGCTTCTGCCACGCGTGCTGCTATTTTGGAATGTTTCACGTGAAACTTTTTGTCACTGGAACCGATACCGGCGTGGGCAAAACATTCGTTTGTGCAGCCATAGCGCGCGAATTGGTGAGGCAAAGACAATCCGTGTTTGCATGGAAGCCCGTTGAAACCGGTTGCCGCGAGGTTAACGGACGCCTCGTTGGAGACGATGCTGAAACCTTAGCTATTGCGGCTGGCGATTGGCAAACCGATGTCGAGCGCGGGATGTACCTGTTTAGAAACCCTGTTGCGCCACTGGTTGCTGCAACCCAGGAGGCGCGGTCGATTGACGTGCCTCGGATTGTGTCAATGGCGCTTGCCGCGACTTCGGAACATGTATTAGTCGAGGGTGCCGGTGGTATCCGCGTGCCGCTTACTGTTGACGTTGACATGGCTGGCTTGGCAACAGCCTGTGGCTTTCCAGTGCTCATTGTGGCTCGCGCCAGCTTGGGAACGATCAATCATAGCGTTTTAACCGTGGAAGCGGCCCAGCGGGACGGATTGCGCGTCGTCGGTGTTGCATTGTCGAGGTTGCCCGGTGTGGATTTGGAGTCGGCAGAAACTAATCGGGCGGAGATTGAGCGGATTTGTCATGTGCCGGTGCATATATTTGATGGTCGCGACTCGTCGGGTCTCCTCACATTTTTGGGATACTCCTCGCACCTACTTCGAGTTTGATTGCTGTTGGAGGGCATTGCCTAGAACTGGATGGCCGAATGAAGCCGGCATTTTGGCTGTACGCTCGAGCTGCCGGTGGGGTGGAGCAGTGTTTCACGTGGAACGGATGACGATGCAGTTGCTCGCTTCTTCCGGTAGCCTTCGCGGAATTGCAAATGCTCGGCGATTCCGTGAGTGCGTTTGCCGAAGCTCTGCTGGCATGTTTCACGTGGAACGCTAGTTGAGACGTGCACGCACTGTGCGCCCAAACAATCGCGGGCGCATGTTCCACGTGGAACAAACACGAAGCTTTGTGAGTGTGGCATTTTTGAATGCCGTCGGTCAGGGCCCAATGGAGAGTGTCCTAGTGGTCGTCGAAAAACCGGCCGCGCACCGCGACCATCCCCGCATGGCGCACGTGTCCACGGCGCAAGCGCCCGGCGGGCGGGTATCCCGCGGTGGGCGCGTATCAGCGGGCAGGTGGGTATCCGGCCAGCGGGTATCAGCCGGCCAGCGGGTATCGGCCACTCGCGCACTACGCCCATCCCGGCGTCCGGTCACCGGGCATCCGCCCCCCGGGCACCGCGCCCCCGCGGCCCGTGGCGATGGCCGTGGTGCTCGACGTGTCGGGCTCGATGAGCGGCGAGAAGCTCGCGCAGGCGCGGCAGTCGGTGCTCGACGTGGTCGACCAGATGCGCGACGACGACCGCGTCGCCCTGGTGACCTACAGCGACTCGGCCAGGGTGGTGCAGCCCCTCGCCCGCGTCGGCGACGTGCGCTCCCGCATGCACCTCACGGTTCCCACCATCGCGGTCGAGGGAGGGACGAACATCCCCTCGGGCCTCGACCTCGGCGCGCAGACGCTCGCGGAGGCTCCCGCCACGATGGTGCGTCGCGTGGTGCTGATGTCCGACGGCCGCGACGGTTCGAACCGCGACCTCGAGACCATCGCGCAGGACGTCCGCACGAAGGCCGACCAGGGCGTGACCCTCTCGTCGCTCGGCGTCGGGGCCGACTACGACGAGCGCTACATGTCTCGCCTCGCCGACGCGGGCCGCGGCAACTACGAGTTCATGCGCGACGGCGCGCAGATGCGGGCCTTCCTCTCGCGCGAGCTCCAGCAGGCGACGCGCACCACGGTGGAGCGCGCCGTGGCCGAGGTCACGCTGCCGATGGGCTGGCGGCTCACCCGCGCGTACGGCTGCGAGCCCGTGGTCAACGGCCGCACCGTGCGACTC
>JAGPDK010000133.1 GCA_018057605.1 Kofleriaceae bacterium
TCGGCGTTACATTTATCGACCGCAGCGACGCGTTGCAGCGCGCGGCTGCGTTGCGGCGCATCGCGAGGTTATTGAACCAAGGCATTTCGGTGCTCAATTTCGCTGAAGGCACCACTACCGAGGGCCGCACCGTCGCGCCGTTCTGGCGCGGCAGTTTTGGCATTGCGCAACGCTACGCTATTCCGGTGGTACCGATGGCGATTCGTTACGATGACCCCAAGATGGCATGGACCGGCGGAGCGGCGTTCTTGCCACACTATGTTGCGGCATCGCAAAAACAACAAATTGGAATTTCGCTGGTGATTGGTTCACCCCTGTATCCGCGGACCGGCGAACCGGTCGAACACTTTGCAGCGCGGGCCCAGCAATCCGTGGGTAGCTTATTGCATCGGACCACACCGTCGCGAAAACTTGAAATTGCGCGGTCTACTTCAATTGCGCCGACAGCGAGGACAACAAGTTATGCAGCAGTCCGCTCACGAATATCTACAGCACGGTCAGAATCCATTTTTTCGCTTGCCTAGTGGCACGCTGGCTACCACCGCACCTGTCGACGTAGCATTGTTAGGCGTCCCACACGATGGCGGCACCACCTACCAACCGGGTGCGCGATTTGCGCCGTATCACGTGCGACGGGTGTCGGCGATGGTCACCGGCTATCACCACGGCCTTGGCGCCAACATCTTCGAGCAGCTGCACTGCGTCGACGCTGGCAATATTGTATTTTTACCTTTCGATCGCGCTGACATGCGACGACGCGTTGAAGCCGACATCGCCGCGTGGCAGCAGCGTGGCGCAGTGCCAATCATGGTGGGAGGTGACCACTCCATTACCTTGCCAGCGCTGCGTGCGCTCGCGGCCGCACATGGCCCTATCGCAGTGGTGCAACTAGACGCCCATCTCGATCTGTCGTCGGCAGAAGTGTGGGGCGATAGTTTTCATCATGGCACACCGTTTCGGCACGCCATTGAAGAACGCCTGATCGCTGACGGCACGCTATTTCAAGTTGGCATCCGTGGCCCACGCGGCAGTAGCGAGGACGACGCCATCGCCCGAGCGCATCGTCACCAGATCATTTCACCTGACGACATTACTGCGCGCGGCATTGCAGCAATCGGCGCCAGCATTCGCGAGCGGATCGGCAATCGGCCTGCCTACATTAGCTTTGATATCGACGGGGTTGATCCGGCGTTTGCACCCGGCACCGGCACACCGGTACCCGGCGGACTTACCGTACGCGAAGCACTTGGATTGCTGCGGGCCTTACACGGCCTGCGCGTCGTCGGTGCGGATCTCGTCGAATATTGCCCGATGCTCGACCATAGCGACATCACCGGGCACTTGGCGGCCCATGCGATGTGGGAAATGTTAGCGATCATTGCAGCCCACCGCAAACCGCACACGTCGTAGGCCAACGACCGCGCATCAGCCGCGCATTAATACAAATTCTTCCGCTGCAGTTGGGTGCACCGCCACCGTGCGATCGAAATCGTCTTTGGTTGCACCCATAGCCAGCGCGATCGCCGCCATTTGAATTATCTCAGGTGCATCAGCACCGACCATGTGCACGCCCAGGACTTTGCGTGAGCTGCGATCGATGACCAGCTTCATCATTGTTTTGTCGTCGCGGCCTGCCAAGACGTTACGCATGGGCCGAAACGTCGAACGAAAAACTTGCACGTCGTGGCCAGCGGCATGTGCGTCACTTTCGGAGAGCCCAACCACGCCGACGGGTGGCTGTGCGAAAACCGCTGTCGCAATACCTTGATGGCTCACCGGCGTCGGTTTGCCACCAAACAAGGTATCGGCCAAAGCATGACCTTCACGAATCGCAATCGGCGTTAGCGTTACGCGATCCGTGACGTCGCCAATAGCGTAAATCGAAGGCACATTGGTGCGACTAAAATCGTCGACGATAATGCCGCCACGTAAGTTAACCTTGACGCCCACCTGTTCAAGCCCAAGTTGCGTAGTAGCCGGAGCCCGACCAATGGCGCTCATTGCCACACTACATGGCAACTCGGTGCCATCGTCGAGCACAACCACTCGGCCACCGTCGGGCGCTGCGCGGTTAGCGACCACGGTGCGGCCCGGATGCATCACAATGCCAACCCGGGCCAACCCCAACATTACGTGGTCGCGTACATCTTGGTCAAAGCCGCGCAATGCTTGCTCGGCGCGGAATACCAACGTAACCTCGGCACCCATACCTGCAAAAATATGCGCAAATTCTAACGCGATATAACCGCCGCCATAGATCACGATGCGGCGCGGCAATTCCGGCAGATGAAATATCTCGTTCGATGAGACCCAACCTTCATGTTGATTGTCGGGCCAACTCGGCGTGCCGCCGGTAGCCACCACAATGTGCTGAGCCGAAATTGTTTCACCCTTAAGCTCCACGCTGTGCGGGCCGGTGATGACCGCGCGGCCATCAAAGATTTTAGCGCCAGCTTTGCCTAACAACTCGCCGTAGATCGCCGACAGCCGAGTGATCTCTTTATCTTTCGCTGCGATGAACATTGGCCAATCAAACCGCGCAGCATCGATGGTCCAGCCAAAGCCACGCGCATCGTCGATCATATGGCGAATCTCGCTGGCATAGACCATGAGTTTTTTGGGGACGCAACCACGAATCACACAAGTACCGCCCCAGCGAAATTCTTCAGCGATGCCAACCCGCGCACCGTGCTGAGCGGCGATTCGCGCACAACGCACGCCGCCGGAGCCACCGCCAATTACAAACAGGTCGTAGTCACGTTGCATGGGCGGCAGCATAGCGCCTTTGCTGCCGCGCGCTGGCTGCGACTGCCATTTGGGTCAGCCCGCACCCGCCACACTTGCCAATCGGGGCAGCACACACCCGCGATTTGGCAGCAAAACCGGCGGAAAGCGCGCTATGGGACGGCGGATGGCGTTGTCCGCACATTTTGTACTTGGCACTACGGTTGCTTATAGGGCACTCAACAAGGAGTTACGCACATGGGGTTTTTCGATAAAATTAAAGGCGCAGTTCAAGGTGTTACCGGCAATGCAGCGAAAGTTACGGTGGAGTTCAGTCCGCAGTTCGCATATCCAGGCGACACAGTTTCAGTGCGGGTAACTGCGACCTCCAATGGCCGTGAAATTACGTCGAAGGGCGTGTTCATCGATTTACTCGGTCTTGAAGAAGTCAGGCTGCGTAAAAAAGATCATCGCGATCTGTCCGATGATCTCGATGTATCGCGCAACACCCTTGAACACAGCCAACAAATTGCCCCAGCGTTTGTGTTGGCGCCAAACGCCACCGCACAGTTCGAAGGCCAGTTCGTCGTGCCCGGCGCTTCACAACCGACCTACCACGGCGCGTATGCCAGCCACAAAAATCAACTGCGCGCTCGGCTCGAAGCCAAAGGCAATGATCCAGACACTGGGTACATTGAGTACCGCGTCGGTACTCGGAACTAACACGGGTTACCAGCGCGTAAGCACGTTGGACCTATAGTCCACCATCGCCACAACGTAGGTCGCTAACTGGTAACTCCGGTGCCGGCTCGCATCGGCTAGCTGCTCGCATCGGCTAGCTGCTGCATCGTGAAGTTACGGCAAGCGATCCGGACAGGCCGTTACGTTCACCGCGATATCGTCGACGAAGAAGTTAGTATTGTTCGAGATATCCGAGGTTGCACGGAGCATCAATTTGACAGTTTGGCCGGCAAACGTCATCGGCGCAGCTACGCTATATGTCATGTAAGCAGTGCCGTGATCGAGGTTGCTCAAGCTGCCCAAGGTTGCCAACACCGTGCCACCTGTGTTGCGAATCGTGACGATGAGTTTGTCATACTGGGTGATCGTCGAAGTTTCTTCGGTGCCGATCAAAACCTTGAGGGTGACATTAAACGTGGTGGTGGTGGCCGGCACTACGATATCTTGGGAAAGCTCGTCGGTGGCACTGAGGGCACCCCCGAACCACGCCAGCTTAGTACCGCTAACGGTTGGCACGCCGGTTGGTGGCGTCGTGATGATATCGAAAGCCGGGTCGTTTGGAACTTGCAGCCAGCTCGCAGTCGCCTCAAGATCGCCGTTGACCAGAATCTGGCGCGGCTGCGGCACACATGCGTCAACCGGCGGCGGCGCCGCATCGATCGGCGGCGGCGCATCAATCGGCGGCGGCGCATCAATCGACGGCGGCGCATCAATCGACGGCGGCGCATCAATCAACGGCGGCGCATCAACGCGACTGTCAACCCGAGCATCCACCACGCGGGCATCTGGTCGTTGATCCGCATCCGAACCCGCGGAATTTTCGCCGGTCGCACAAGCCGTGCTGCCCAGCAGCGCAGCGAAAATCCCGGGTAGAGCAAAGCGTGACATCGTCATTAGTCGGGACTGTTCACCTAACCCAGCCTTGGGATCAATGGGAATCGACGGCCGCGCACCGGTAATTTCCAAGCGGTTTGAACGCTTGTCCCCACCTCCCCCACACGAACCCACACCAGCCCACACCACGCCCCGACCCCAAACTGGGCGCCGCGCAAACTCACATCCGAGTGATCATGTACACGTCGTTGGTGCCCAAGGCATTTGAAACAAACAACATGGTCTTGCCGTCGGCCGATAGCCACGGATCTTGTTCGTCAAACATCTCGGTATTGATTTCGAGCACGGGCGTCGGAGTGGTCCATGAAGCATCGGCGATGCGAAACGATTCCATCACGCCCAACGTAGTCCCAATCGTCGTGGCAAAAAATCCATGTTCACAATTGAAACTTATAAACGGGCCGGTTTCGTTCACTGGTGTGTTAGTAAGCTGAGTTGGTGCGCCTGCACCGAGCACGCCTTCATATATCTCGAGGTTGTCAGCCATGGCGCGATCTGAAATCAACAAGTATCGCCCACCTTCACACAGCGTAAACCAACGCTCACGCGCTGGCGTATTCACTTCGCTTACTGCCGTCGGAGCGCTCCATGCAGCGGCCGTGGTGGCGCGGGTCATTTTGTAGACATCTTCATTCCCAGCGCGATCCGACGCAAAAAACAATGTCAGCCCATCTTTAGCGTAACGCGGCGTTTGATCGGTTACGCCTGCGAGCTGAATATTCAACGAGGATGCTGGCCCCCACGCCGAAGCCTTGGTGGCGCGCTTGATGCGCGACAACTGTTTTTGCGTGCCGACCACAATGGCAAACGTCAACTCCAGCTCATCTGGCGATAGCGAGGCGTCGTCTTCAGCCAACATCATCGACGCCGCCGCATCGATTTTGGCAGGCGTCGACCAAGCGCCAAGTCTCGCGTCGATGGTGGCGGCGTCAGAAAGCAACGCCGGCGCATCTACGCGATTGGCATCGTCACCCGGCACAACGGAGGTTTGCTTCACCCCACACCCACTCGCGCCAACGCTCATCATGCTTACGCTGCCAAGCAGGAACGCCAACCAGTTAATTTTATTCATCTTCGTCTGGTCCCCCGGCAACATCGTTAGAGCGTACCGCAACTCGGAACGGATGCGCATTTTTGTTTCAAGTGAACTGCCAAGGCTTTGCTTAGGTCGCTCGGCGGGTGCAGTTTTGTTTGGGTGCCGCGTTCGGGCCTGCGATCGGGCCTGACCTCACGCTGGCTTTGGTGCCGTCCATCCACCGGCGCCCTTGGACTGACACTGGGGCAGCGGTCCTGCACAGTGATCGAGGTTACGGCCGAATCCTAGCAATGCGACTTTTTGCGGATTACACTTAACCTAAGCTACCGACCGTTCGTCATAGCAATTTGGGAGGGTTCATTTATGGTTTCATTCGCTCGTGCATCTGTCGCAGCACTCGTGCTTTCGTTGATCGCTACCTCGGGTTGCGCGGTTCGCGCTCGTGGCAACCTGCGTTTTCGGCCAGCCGCCGTCGTGGTGGTAAATGAAGGCCCACCACCGCCTCGGGCCTACGTGGTAGAAACCCGACCCGGCTATATTTGGGTCGAAGGTCGCTGGGACCGCCGTGGCAACCAATGGGCTTGGATGGACGGTCATTGGGAACGACAACGCGCAAATCATCGTTGGGAACAAGGCCGTTGGGAACGCCGCAATAATGGGCACGTGTGGGTCGAAGGCCGCTGGATCATTCATAGCGGCGGCAACAACAACGGCAACAACGGCAACAACGGCAACGGGCCCGACGTTCGCGATCATCGCTAACGCCGCGACTTGACCCAGCGCCGTTTCGTTGCAGAATAGGCCCGTGAAATCCTTTTGGTTGATTTGCTCCGCGGCGCTGGTCGCTGGTGGTTGTGGCAATTCCGATGCGTCGCAAAGCGGCACCGGGGCTGGCTCCAATAAGCTGCCGAGCAGCGGTGCGCCGGTGGTTGCGCCGGTGCCAACGCTGACACCAACAACCATCGCCGCATCCGGCAAAGATGTGTGGCTCAAATACTGTGCGCTGTGCCACGGTGTCGACGCCAAAGGTTATGCCGCCGACAATGCGCCCTCCATGGTGACCGCGTCGTTTTTGGCCAGTGCCGATGCTGGATTCCTCAAAAACAGCATCGTTTTTGGCCGGCCAGGTACCGCGATGGCGCCGTATGGCAAAGCCCAAGGCGGGCCGTTATCCGACGAAGAAATCACCGCGCTCACCAAGTACATCCGTGAACTCGGCGGTAATCCACCGTTGGTAGCGTTGCCCAGTCCAGGTGTGGGCAATGCCGCGCGCGGTGCCAAAGTGTACCAAGCCAATTGTCAGAAGTGCCACGGTGACACCAAGCAACGCAGCACAGCGGTGCATCTAGGCAATCCGTTATTTTTGGCCCACGCCACCGACGCCTATTTATTGTATGCAATTCGCAATGGTCGCGCCGGCACCCTGATGGAACCTTGGAGCGACAAGCTCACCGCGGCGCAACAAGATGATGTCATCGCCTTCATTCGTGGGTGGCAAACCAAACCCGGCGATCCGCCGGCGGTATTTCAATCGCCCACCGGTAGCGAACCGTTGGTGATTAACCCCAAAGGCAAAAACCCGAAGTTCACCTTGCGTGAAGAACGGTTTGTTTCCGTCGATGCAGTTGCGGCGGCGCTCAAAGCCAAACAGAAAATAATCATTCTTGATGCTCGGCCACCCTCGGAGTGGAGCCAAGGTCATATCCCGGGCGCACTGGCTGTGCCGTATTACGCCGCCAAAGAATTTGATCGCTTGCCCAACGATGGCACCTGGGTCCTGGCGTACTGCGCTTGTCCACACCACGCCTCGGGCATGGTAATCGACGAACTACGCAAACGCGGTTTCAAAAACACCGCCGTGATCGACGAAGGCATTTTGGTGTGGAAGCAAAGAGGTTATCCCATCAAGACCGCCGAGCTTAAACCTGAAGCGGCGGCGGCCGGGGCCAACGGGATGCAAGCACCGCACGCTGCGCCACCGCCGCACGAAGATCATACCGGGCACAATCACTAATCAGCCTCGTACAGTCGCCTTACAACACACGTTGCATGTGGCGACGCACGAAAAAGCAAAAAACCCAGGCACCAAGCCCGGGTTTTTTCAAATTCCGCAATCGAGTTTGTTGCCGTGAATCAGAATGGACAGGCGGTAGGATTGTTGGTTACGCAATGCACCGCTGGCATTGAGCACTCTTTCCCGTCGGCGGAAGGCACGTAGGTCCGACCCGTCTTGATCGTCCCATCGGCGCAAAAGTTCGGCGGCAGAGGCGAACGCTGTGGGCAGGCTTGTGAATCGTTGGTGATGCAGTGGAGGCGCGGCAGATAACACTCGGCGCCGTCGGCAGCGGCCAAGTACCTTGGCTCCGGTTCAACATAGCCGCCTGGACAAAAAGTCGGGGGCAGCGGCGTTATTTGTGGACAGCTCGACAGGTTGGGCGTCAGACAATGCTCGGTGGTGACTTCACATTCTTTGTCGTCGGTTGACGGGATGTATGAAGCAACAATGTCCACTTGCCGGCATTCAGCCTCGCAAGAATATTCGGTGCTTTGTTTGCTGTAGCGAACGCTCGTTGGCGTCACCGCTGGTTTCTTGAATGCCACAACGGCGTACGGGAACGTAATGTTGGCCGTGACAATACAACCAGCGCCGGGCTTCTTAAGATTGGTTACCACCGTCAAGGTTTTACCCGACGGCGAAACCCGAATTTTGGTTACACTTGCAGTAAATCCGCCCGAGCGTTGGGCCCCTGCAGTGTAATACGCGACCCATTGCCGCGAAAAGTTTACCGAAGAGGGCGCTTCGGTGCCAAACACTTGGCGCCAGCGGGTTTTCGACTTGATCACGCCGACACGTTCCCCAAAGCGATCGGTTGGTGCATCGACATCGAGCTCGGTCAGCGCAAGTGTTGCCTGATCAGCTTTTTCAGCTTCGACCTCGTCGGTTGGTTCCGCAAGTTCCATATCATCGCCGCTGTCGACATCGGTGCAAGCGGTGAAGCTTGGAACAGCGAGCGCCAAAGCGAGGGTCGAAAACAAAGCGAGGGAATTTAGGCGTTTCATGAATTTCATCCAGAGCAACCGCTGTGCCAAGGCTGCGTTAGCACATGTAGCGCCTAAGCCGCATTTGCGAGGATTTTTGGTCAAACCACAATCGGGTTAGCCGGCCATCCGAGTCGCCGTGACTAGCGAGCCGGTCCCCATGGCCAAGGCTTCGCCCCGACCGCCCCATAGCCGCAGGTGCAGGTTTTGACCGGCTGCAGCGCGCAGCAACCGGCGCAGCAACCACCTCGCTGCGGCCCTGGTTTTTCGCGACAGTGACAGCAATCACAGTCGGCGGCCCTGGTAACGTAGCCCCACAGCACAGCGGTACACCTAGGCAATGCGTTATTTTTGGCTCACGCCAACGACGCCTATTTATTGTATGCAGTTCGCAATGGTCGCGCCGGCACCCCGATGAAACCTTGGGGTAGCAAGTGCTCTGATCGGGTGGGCCGCAGGATTGTTAGTTACGCAATACACTGCTGGCAATCAACACTCTTTGCCTTCGGCTAAACCTGGTTAACGTGGTGCAGCTTCGACGTGACCGCCTGGACAAAAGGTCGGTGGCAACCGTGTGATTTGTGGGCCGTGCGATCGATCGGCGGTAAGGCAATGCTCGTTGGTGATTTCACATGATTTGCCGTCGATAGATGACACGCACGAAATCTCAATCGCAACTTGTCCACACGCGGCCTAACAAAAATATAAGAGGCTTCTTTTGCTGTAACGTACGGTGATTGGTGTAACCGTTGGTTTTTTGAACGCGATTACAGCGTAAGGCAATGTGACTTTGATGGTTTGCGCAACTTCACAATCAAAGTTTGGCCGCTCCAGGTTAGTTACAATAGTTAAAGTTTCGCCCGATGGCGTGACCTGAATCTTGGTTACGCTAGCAGAGAAGCCAGCCGTGTTTTGGGCGCCTGCAGTGTAGAACGCAACCCATTGCCGCGAAAAGTCTACCGATGCCGGCGCTTCAGTACCAAACACTTGGCGCCAGTGAGTTTTGGTCTTGATCAACCCAACTCGTTCCGTCGTGCTATTGATTGGCGCGGCAACAATAAGTTTGGAGGCCGGAAGCGTTGCTTCATCAGCTTTTTCAACGTCAAGTTCATCCGTTGGTTCCGCAAGTTCAATGTCATCGCCCATGTCAGCATCGGTGCACGCGCCAAAGCTCGGCACCGCCACCGCGAAGGCGAGCGTCGAAAAGATGGCGAGGCAATTTAAGCGTTTCATGAATTCCTACTAAAGCAACCGCCGTGCCAAGGGTGCATTGGCACATGTAGCCCCCTGAGCCGCATTTGAGCCACCTTGCGAGTTTTTTGGTCAAAGCACAATCCGGCCAGCCGGCCAGCCGAGTTGCCGTATCTAGCAAGCCAGACCCCATTGCGGGGCCTTCTAGCCCCTGCCGACGCATGACTGCGGGCACAGCTTTCGACCGGCGGCATCCGCTGAGCCAACACCTTGCCTCGCCCATGGTTTTTCACCGCAGTGACTGCAATCACAATCGGCGGCCCTGGTACCGTCGCCCCATGGCCCAGCAACTTGGATTTCGGATCGTCAACGTAGGCACCCGCTTTGGCGGTGCAGTTTTCGTGAGCGGCGCAGTAATCGAAGTCGCACGTGAAACGCATGGGCTGTAACGCTCCGCACTTGTTCTGGCTGGTCGCCCGCATACACCGATTGTCCCAAGCGCTGCGATTGTACCCGTTGCGCTGCTTGCCGCGGGCGGCCCCGTGGCTCCTCGCATGCGCCACGTTGCTGGTACTGACAACTTGCGCATCAACCACACCACAAGGCCGCACCTTAGCGGCCATTCAAGCACGCGGCGAAATCACCTGGGGTGCAGACCTGCAAGGCGGCGAACCGTACTTGTGGGAGGACCCAACAGATCCAAGCAAAATTATCGGCTTTGAAGTCGACATCATGGACGGTATCGCTCGTCGCTTAGGCGTCAAAGCGCGCCTCAAGCACTACAACTGGTCAAATCTGGTGCAATCACTGCAACGAGGTGACTTTGATATCATCTTCAACGGCCTCGAAGCCACGCCTGATCGCGCAGCGCAAATTTTGCTCAGCGCGCCATATTTTGTCTACGCCGAGACCTTGGCTATCAGAAATGGGTCCGGTTTTCGGACAATAGAAGCGCTGCGGGGTAAACGCGTTGGCACACTCAACCAGACCTTCGCTCATGATCTACTCAAAGCCGCGTCAGTAGAAATTGTGCTCTATGAAGGCAACGAAGAACCCTACCTTGATTTAGCGCTGGGGCGCGTCGATGCCGTGTTGATGGACAACGTCATTGCAGATCGATACGGCTGCAATCGCACAGGCATAACCTGCTTGCCCACGGAAGTTGCGCGCGGCATCTATGTTGCTGGCATTCGGCCCAACGACCCCGAGCTCAAAGCTGCCATCGACCAAGCATTAGCGAGCATGCGGCAGGACGGCGAGCTTGAGCGCATCTTGCGCAAAGCCAAGCTTTGGGATGACCGGCAACATGAAGCATCGGTGATGGCTGCGGCACGGGTAGTTGCAAGCGGTACCGCCGCAACACCTCGGCATTTTGACGGCAATCAACTACGGCTATTTCTATCCGCTACCGTCGTGACGCTGGCGATTTCGTTGGCAGCATTTTTGGTTGCCGTACCCATGGGCGTGCTGCTCGCCGTTGGGCGCGTCTACGGTGGCCCAGTGGTGCGTGGGCTGGCCCGCGTCTACATTGAACTATTTCGCGGCACGCCAGTGTTGCTACAACTCTTCGTCTTGTATTACGGGTTGGCCCCGTATGTAAATTTATCGCCCATTCAAGCTGCCATCGTCGGGCTGGGGCTCAACTATGGGGCGTATGAAGCCGAGGTCTATCGTGGTGCATTGTTGGCTTTGCCACGCGGCCAAACCGAAGCAGCCAAAGCCTTGGGCCTAAGCCCGACCCAAACCTTGCGCCATGTGTTGGTGCCGCAAGCATTGCGCTTGGCACTGCCACCGATGACCAACGATTTTGTATCCTTGCTCAAGGATTCATCGCTGGTC
>JAGPDK010000607.1 GCA_018057605.1 Kofleriaceae bacterium
CTGGTCCTTCGGTAACTCGAAACGCTACCGCGAGTTGGCCTTCGCCGTTATTGAGTGCCAACTCGGCCACACTTTGGGCCACATTGCTCAATCCCCGAGCGTTAGGCGCGGCGATCGGCGATACGGTGGTGGCCCGAAAACCGGCTTTGCGGTAGGCGGTGCGAATGCGTTCGGCATCGTCGATTAACTGGGTCGCGGTTGCGGCAGGGTTGTCGCCGAATACCGAATTAAATTGTGAGTATTCACGCGTGCCAATTGCATCAAGCAGCGTCGCGTCGGACAATTCTTGGTTGCCGATGAAGTCGAGTTGATTGACGCGCCGCGGTTCACCGGTTTCGATCCGAAACGTGATGCGGTCAAGCAAGGTTTCGGGTTTGCGAACCCAGGTGACGCGCGCATCGAAATAGCCGCGTGACTGCATGTATTGGGTCAATTTGTCGGCGGATACATTGGCTTCAATGTCGTCAGCGCTGCCGGCTTGGTTAAATGTGACTTGTTCGCGTAATTTGCTTTCTTGGATCCGATCTGGGTCGTGGCCTTCAAAGGCAATGTCGAGTTGCCGACGTTGGTCGATGCGCAGCGTGAAGTTGACCACTTTGCGCGCACGATCAAACGATGTTGCGGGTTCAAAATCACTTTGGACGCGTACCGCCGGGAACCCTCGACGATGAAATAATTCCACGACGTTGTTGATATCGAGTTGGTGTTGGTTGCGCGTGAACCGAGCTTTACCAAAACAGATATTGAGGACAACGCAGGTGCCCCGATGCTGGAAATTGGCTCGAATTTCTGTTTCGCTGACGGTCGCGCCACCTGCGCGCTCGATGCGGATTTTGCCAAGTTGATAGCCGGGCCCCAAGCGCACGACCACATCGACAAACGCACCACCGGATTCTTCAACGTTGACGCGGACGGTGGCGCGGGCGTCAAAAAAACCTTCATCGCGTAAATATTCTTCAATACGCTGCTGCTCGCGTAGGGTTTCGCACTTGCGCAGCATCGGCGACCAGCTGATATGCGTACCGACCCTGAGCTGCATCCGGCGGCGCACATCTTGATCGAGCAACGGTTCAAAAAAAGATTGTTTGATTGCTACGTCGACGCGTCGGATCAGCGGCAGCGGCATAATCACCAGCGACGCCAACACATCGCCATGGGCCAACTCGCGGGTACTGAGGTCCACGAGGTGGTAGCCAGCGGTCCGCGCAATCTCGGTAAGATCTGCGCGCACGCTCGCGGTGATGGCACGGTGCGTGCGCAGGTACGAATCGAACAATGCGCGGGCCAATGCCGGCGTATCTACCAGCGTGCCCGACAGCTGCCATTTGGTCCATTGCACAGGCGGCGCGTTGGACGCTTCAACGGCTTGGGCTTGTTCAACTGGTTGGCATTGATCAAGCGACGACGGCAACATGCCGACGGTGGGTGCGGCGCTTTTTGTCGGCTCGTTGGCGCTGGTCGGAGGCGGTGCCACCGCGGGTGTCGTGGCGGGTTGCGCTGCGGCAGCTTGGTTTGGCACCATCGTTGGGGCGGCGGTACTGTCGCTGGTTGCCGATGAGGCCAGCGGTGGAGCCATTGGCGGCGGTAACGTTGGCGGCGGTAACGTTGGCGGCGGCGGCGTTGTGGCGGTGCCCGGCACTTGACTCAACCCTGGCCGTACGCTCACGCTTATGAGCACTGCCAGTAGGCCGATGCTGAGGAACACCCGCAGCTGGTCGCTACGTCGCCCAAGCGCGCGTCGCACACAATGCTGGGCAGTTATCGGGCGGGCCATGGGATCAGGGAATATAGAATCGGTAAACCAGTTTTGCTTCGTACTCTTGAATGTCGCGCTCCGCCGGGTCGTTGTAGTCTTTGTTGAGGTAGGCGCCCTGAAGTGTGAACCCGGTGGGCGTGCGGAATTCAATGCGACCGTTGAGGGTATTACCCCGGAACGTCTGCTCAGCGTCAACGATGGCGCGAAGATTCTCGAGGAGTTTTTTCTCGCCTTTGATGCCAATCGAGTTGAAGTTGAGTTCGATCTTCAAAACATCGAGGGCAAAGATTTTTTCGAGCGGCGAGCGAAACAGCGACGAGACCCAATCGCCGACTAAGTCTTTGACTACTTGATCGCCGAAGCCTTGCCCGGCATTGGTGGAAGTATCGACGCGCAGCGGATCGACGCCGATGGATTGGTCGCCGAGGCTACGGCGCAATTGATCTGGTGTGCGGCCGGTCACCAGGAGTGCCGCGGTTTGCGCTTTGTTGTACCCGGTAGAGGTGCGCAAATCCCATAATGGCTCGCTCAGGGTGCCGCCGACTTGCAGGGTAATTTGATGATCTTGGCCTTGTTGATCGCGGAAGTCGGCCAAGCTGGTGATGTCGAGCGTTGGCGTATTTTGCGGGAAGCGACGGTTCGGCGCAAAGTCGACCGAGCCTTTGGTATTGGTAAACTTAACGCGCATGCCCTGCATGCGGAACTGGCCACGTGAAACTTTGATTTGCCCTGATAGCCGCGGATCGCGGGGCGAACCTGTGAGATCTAATTCCCCGTCCATGTCGATGTCGGCCATGTTGTTGGCAACGGAGAATCGCCGCACCGAAACTCGCAGGTCCAGTGCAGCGTTGCCAAGATCTGGGTAGGTTTCCCAGATTGGTTTGTTGGCACCCTGCGGCGGTGCTTTGGGTTTAAGGAATTCGTTGATTTGAACATCGCGCAGATAGGTGCCATTCACGATGGCGATGTTGCCTTCAAACTGCCAAGGATCTTTCGCGCTCGACTTGAGTGCACGAAGGTTGTCGCTCGACAGTGATAGATCCAGTGTGCCAGGTACCCGGAACGGTACCGACTGCGCGACCGCCGTGAGGTCAGCACCGGCAATGCCACCATCAGCAATATCGACTTCGCCGCGAATGTTGCGCAGTCGACCTTCGCCATCGATCGTGCTGGTCACATCGTCAAGGGTGATCGAATAGCTGCGATTGCCGCCGGCCGAGGTGTTGCTTGAAACGGTTAAGCCGCCCCCAGCCATCGAAATTTCGCGGGGTACACCTCGCGGAATAATTGCAAGCGGTTGCTTTTCGTTAAACGTGATGGTGGCCTCGATTTGTGGTAGTGCGCCTTTGCCGGTAAGCAAAATGCTGTCTTCAATCGTGGCGACACCGCTGGCTTGCGAAATTGACTGGGGCACTAACGCCATCAGTAACTTGCCGGCGATTTGCCCTTCGATAATGACACCCCATGATGTCGGCTGCAGCCCGTCGAGACTGAGGCCACCTTTGATGACCAATTCAGGGG
>JAGPDK010000134.1 GCA_018057605.1 Kofleriaceae bacterium
CTCTAAGATCCCGAGCGCGGCGGTTACGCACTTTAAGATCCCGAGCGCGGCGGTTACGCACTCTAAGATCCCGAGCCGCGGCGGTTACGCACTTTAAGATCCCGAGCCGCGACGCCACGTGCACCAGCGCTATCAATCCTATTTTTTACTGCCGAAATGCCAACCTAGGTTGATGCCCAGCGCAAAAAATCCGCGTGCACTTTGCTGCACGCCGTTGACCAACGTTGGCATGGTGCCGCCGGTGCCGGTGAACGCGACCCGCATACCGTGGAAAGTGCTGCGCCAGCGTTGACCAACTCCAAGTGCAACACCCGCGGTAGCCGCAACGTAAACGCCGGAAGCTTTGCCAGCAATGGTCATTTCCATATCACCGCAATCGTGACCGTAGCCTTGGGCGTCGACGCAATACGCGGCCTCGGCGCTCAAGGCCGTTGCATTGACGGCTGCAGTTAACGCGACATCGACCGAACGCGCCGATTGGAAAACGCGATATGCCGCCATGGCTTCGGCGCTTACTCGGGTGGCTTCGTATTGTGCGCCCCGGGCTTTGCCGGATGCCTGTGTGAAGGCAACCACCGCGCCGTAGGCCAACGGAGCATCGGGGCCAATTTTACGGCGGTAGCCCAACAACGGTTCAAAGCCCACGTCATTTTTGTCGCCGTAGGCTCGCGCACCGACGATGAATCCCGGCAATTCAACATAACGATCCGGTTCAACCAGTACCGAGCCACCCAACATCGCCGTGCCTTTGCCGTCGGCGAGCACGGAAGAACTAAGATAGTAACCTGGCAACGCGTGGCCGGTTACGCTGACCTCGGGCCGGGCCGCAGGCATGGCCGACACCCCCATCGTGGTTGGCATGGGCCCCAACGTGGTACAGCCGGTTGCGACGCATAGCAAACCGAACCAACAGGTCTTCATCGGGCAAGGCTAACACGTTGCAGCGCTGTAGGACCAAGTGTGGGCTGGCACCGACGGCGATCACGCCAACAGCCACGGCACTACCGTGCGACGAACCATGGTGGCGGTACTTTCGCACATGGAAATTGTTAACCTTCAAGCCCGTAGCTTGAATTTGCGAATATCTCGCTGTGGTTCCGCGTTACCATGGAACGATGTCAACGCGAACTCGCACTTTGCTGCTGGTGTTGCTGATGGGGCTGATGGGGCTGCGCGCTGCGTCACCCCGTGACGTTCACGCCCAACCCACGTCGCCCACGATCAACGCACCGCAACCATCCACGCCGATCGCGTTGCGTGACGGTGCCAATCATCACCTCGGCGACGACAGTTTTATCGCGGCGTTTGGCCGACCGCCGACCGCCCACGACACCGAGCAGGTGCGTATGCACACCCATTTACGCTATGTGCGCGCGATGCTGGCACAACAACCAGCTACCGCACCCACGCTGGTCCGCCAGCGCCAAGCGCTTTTGAGTTTCCTCGATGACTACATTGCGCTGGGCATCACTCCGCGCAATCGCCACGTGGCGCATCGGTCGCCGGTATTTATCGACGACGACGGGCATATCTGTGCTGTCGGCTACCTGATCGAACGGTCGGTGGGGCGAGCGGTCGCAGAAAAAATCGCAGCAACGCATCGGTATGATTATCTTGAAACGATCGTCGCAACAATGCCCGCAGCCCAAGCGTGGGTCGCGGCATCGGGGTTCACGCTGACCGAGTTGGCGTCGATTCAACCGGGCTACACGGCGGAAGTTGATCAATGGCAACGATGGGAAACCGTCACGGTGGCACCCAGCGAGGCCACGAGCGAACCCGCAGCGGTGAATGCTGGTGCCATCCGAAAAGGCCACATGCACGGCACGTGGACTCGCACCTCGGCCGCCAAAAATCCACTTGGCCAAGGCACATTTAAAAACGGAGCCGGTCGCTGGCGCAGCGTGTATCCGACCGGCAGCGTGCTAGCCGAAGGTAACTACGTCAACGATTTGCCGTCGGGCACCTGGTCGTTTTTTCATCCCAGCGGACGGTTGGCCGCCCAAGGTGGCTTTCGCGCTGGGGTTCGGCACGGTGCCTGGCAGTTTTTCTACGACGACGCGGCCCATACCCCGATCGCTCGGGGTTCGTACAAACGCGGCGATGTGGTAGGGCCATGGCAACATTTTGATGCACGCGGCAAGGTTTTTGCCGTGACGTCAATCGACACCCCGCCGCAGTGGCGAGCGTCATCGACCGGCGGACATTTTCTGGCAACCCGCGGGTCCGGAAGCGGAGCGCTTGGAGCGGGGCCCGAAAAAGGAGCGCACGAGCGTACGCTCGAAGCGGGGCCCGTCCAATTCCAATCGCATCAAACTGACATGGGCGCAGACAGCCGGTATCTAGCGACGGTGTTCAACAAAAGCGACCGTGTGTATTTGGAACCAGGTGACCTCACCGACCAAGGCGAAGCCACCGAGCTAGTACGCGACGCTCGGGGCAATCTATTGACTCGTGGCGACACCCTGTGGCAAGCCGCGGCATGCCCTTGGACCAAAGCCCAAATCAAAGCGGCCGAAGCCGGCGAGCTCGCCAAGTTGCAAGGCCTGCTTGAACCACACCGCCGAGATCCGCCACCTTGTGGCAAGCCGGTCGCGATCAATGCGACCCGCAGCCAACGCATCGATGCTTTGTTGCAGGCTCATAAAAACCACAAAATTGCAGTCCCAGAATTTGTGACCAAGCTGCTCAGTGCGCCGCGCCCCGGCGCCACTACCGTGACTGATGATGACGCCGCAGCAGAGCCCGAAGCCGCCGCGCCGGCCCCTGACAATATGATCAAGATGCTCGACCATTCGATGGGTTGGTACATTGAATGGCCGCACATCGATCAACAGTTTATTGCGGTGTATCGCACCCTGCCCGGCTTTCTGCCCAGCTTTTGAGGTTCCCGCCCCTGAGTACGCGCGCCCCAGGTAATCCGTGGGCACTGTGTTCGGGAGTTGGCAGATTTGCCTCGGCCCAGCCGGGTTGCCGCGAGGCCCGAACGCCGAAGGGCGCGATTTGGGCGTGATCGAGGCATGATCCGCGCTCGATCTGAGCCGGCAGTATGCAACGCAACCCCGATCGCGGCAGCCTGCAACCTGGCGCACCGGTTGCATTACCGATGGACACCACCTTAACGCCGTAGGAGTTCCACGTGAAGTTGTCCCAAGTCTTGCCACTTTCAGCGTTAATGCTCGTTGCAGTGGTGGGCTGCACCGTGGGTAGCGACGAACCGCTGCGCGGCGATGAAGCCAGCCTGGCATTACATGATGAGACGCTCGCCACCGAACTCCGCACCTCACCCGTGCACCATGCCGCCCAAGAATTTTCACGCATTGGCGTGATGATCGATAGCGACAGCGCCAACGACATCGAAATCGCCACCAGCAACGACGGCACGACGTGGTCGGCGTGGCAACACATCAACGTGCGTCACATCGAAGCCAATGCGCGCTCAGCGTTCAACGGTGAAATTGTCCTCAATGCGCCGGCCCGGCACTACAAGCTGCGCGGTACGCCAGCCAACGCATCGTCGTTGCGCCTCGACACGATGGATGAAGAACGCAATAACGATTGGGAAGACGGCGAATCAACCCCCACGGCCGCATTTGCACCAGCGGCGTTTGGCAACGGCTACACCTATCGCACCCGCGCCGAGTGGGGCGCCAAATCGGTGAACTGCGCGGGCTCATTATCGCCCAAGAAAATCACCATTCATCACACTGATACCCCAGCGAGCAATCCCGCCGCGCGGGTGCGCGCGATTCAGGAATACCATCGCAACTCGCGCCGCTGGTGCGACATCGGCTACCACTTTTTGGTCGACGAAACCGGGGTGGTCTATGAAGGCCGATCGATTCGCAACATCGGTGCCCATGCGGGCGGAGCCAACACCGGTAACATTGGCATTGCGTTCATCGGCTCGTACGACGCCAAGGATCCAACCGCCGCGCAGATGGCAGCGACCGCCAAACTGATGGCGGAGTTGGCCACCAAGTACAACATCACCTTGTCGCGCACGACCCTCAAAGGCCATCGTGAAGTTGGCACGACGGCCACCGCTTGCCCCGGTGCGCGCACGTTTGCGAAACTGAGTTCCTTGGTTGCTGCGGCCAACGCAGCGAGCTTAGGCGGCGATGGCGGCGGCGATCCCGAGCCACCCGAACCGTCGACGAATCGCGTAACCGTAACCGGCTACATCTATAGCGGCATGAATGTGAACAATCGCATCGCAGGTGCCACTGTCGCCATCGGCACCAAGTCCACCATCACCGGCAGTGATGGCTCATTCTCCCTAACCGACATTGAGGCGCGGGTGCAAACCGTCTCGGTTTCCAAAACCGGCTACATAGATGCGTTGATAAGTCGCAATGTCAGCGGCAGTGCATGGGTGAGCACGGGGCTGTCGGAGCGCTCGACGCCAAGCAATCCGACAACGGGCGACGCCGGGTTGCAAGGTGTGATCTATCGCAGCGGTGACAGCAGTGACCGGATTCCTTATGCAACGATATCGGTTTCGAACGGCCGTACTGCGACTGCCGATGCCAACGGCTTCTACTCGATTAGCAACATCGCGGCCGGCGCAGTTACCATCACGGCTTCCGCCCCCAACTTCACCACGAGCAGCATCAGCCGCACCTTGAACGCTGGCGAAACCGAATGGGGCAGCATTCCGATGCAACCGTAACGCGCCTAGCGCACGCAGCAAGTAATTCGGATCATCTTTTTCGATTTGGCCGGCGCGGCATGTCAGCGCCGTGACGTGGTGCGGTATTCTAGCGAGCGTGTCGCCGATCATTGTTTGCGTACCTGGAAGCGAAGACCATGCGGCCCGCTTGGCCAGCCAACTCCACATCCCGATCGCAAACCTCGAAGTGCGACGGTTTCCCGACGGCGAGTTTTATTGTCGGTTACACGACGACATGCGTGACCGCGACGTCTTGGTGGTCTCCACCCTTGACAATCCGACCGACAAATTCTTACTTGTCGCGTTCATCGCTGAAACCGCCCGCGACCTAGGCGCCAAACGCGTGGGCTTGATTGCACCCTACTTGTCGTTTATGCGCCAAGATATTCGGTTTCATCCTGGTGAAGGCATCACCTCTGTGTACTTTGCCAAGATGATGTCGCGAGTGTTTGATTGGCTTATCACGGTCGATCCGCATTTGCATCGGCATCCATCGCTGGCGCCGCCGTACACGATTCCCACAGCCATCGCGCACGCCGCACCAGCGGTTGCAGCGTGGATTAAGGCCAATATTGAGCAACCGATAGTGATCGGGCCTGATGCCGAAAGCCTGCAATGGGTCAGCGCGGTGGCCGAACACCTCGGGACACCGCATCTAGTGTTAGAAAAAATTCGACGCGGCGATCGCGACGTTTCGATTTCTCGGCCCAACGTCATGTGGGGCGACCGCACGCCGGTAATCCTCGACGATATCATTTCAACTGGCCGCACCATGTTGGGCGCGGTTGAACAAGTAGTGGCCCAAGGCGCACGGCCACCGGTCTGCATCGGCATTCATCCGGTGTTTGCGGATGCTGTGGGCACCGCATTGCACGACGCTGGCGCCCGTTGCGTGGTGAGCTGCAATACGATTACCCATCCGACCAACGCAATTTGCGTTAGCCGTGAGTTGGCCCAGACCACCCGCACGTTGCTATGGAATACCTGACGTGCCGATTAGCGCGGCAACCCACATGACCGCAGGGCCACGACGCGTCCCGGTTGTGGTGCTCACCGGATTTCTCGGCGCTGGCAAAACCACGCTGCTGCGTCAGGTGATTACGGAAGGTGAGTTAACCAAAACCGCCATTCTCATCAATGAATTTGGCGAAGTCGGTATTGATCACCATCTGATACGTGAAGTGCGAGGCAATACCGTATTGCTCGGTGGTGGTTGCGCTTGCTGTGCGGTGCACGGCGATTTTGTACGCGCCATGGTGGAGTTGTATAGCCAAGCGGCGCGCGGCGAAGGCCCACGCTACGACCGCGTGATCTTAGAAACCTCCGGCGTTTCAGATCCAACCACGCTGATTGCCGCGTTATCGCAACATCGCGTGCTCGCTGCCGCATTCGAACTGCAAGCCGTGGTTACCGTAGTCGATGCCGTGCTCGGGGCCAGCACGTTGCGTAACCATCCCGAAGCCGCCAAGCAAGTCGCGCTCGCGGATCGCATCATCATCAGTAAATGCGACGCGGCAACGCCAGCGCAACGCAACCAAGCCATCGCTGTTGCGAGGCAATGTAATCCGCTTGCACCGATTGTCGAGCCGAGCGCCGATGCGGCCCGGGCGCCACTGCTCATCGAGCTACCAACGATGATGCACGAGAAGCTACCCGCTGCGCCCAGCTCGGTGGCGAGTGAACTTTGTAGTGAACACTGTGCAAATGCTGACCATGATCACCGCCACGACGGCGAACACCTCGACCGTGATCGTGCGGCACACTTCATCACCACTGCGTCGATACATTTTTCCGGGCCGGTGCGGCCGGGCCCCCTTTCGATGTGGCTCTCGATCATGACGCAAATGCACGGCGACAAACTACTGCGCATCAAAGGCATTGTGCGCCTTGATGTTGAGCCGCGCGACAGTACCGGCGCCGCCCCGGCCTTCGAATTGCATTGTGTCCAGCATTTGGTTTACCCCGCCCGCGCGCTGCCGGTGTGGCCCGACGATGATCCATGCAACCGGTTGGTGTTTATTGCGCGCGGCATGAGTCAACACATGCTCAACGGGCTGGCTCAGAATCTGGTTGAAACCCTCGGCAATCCGCAGCGCTAAGCGCCTGACAAATTGGCAGCGCCAGATTCGCACCGTTGCAACCCAACGCCACATTGTCACTGCACAAACAATAATCAGCGGTGCGGCACGTTGTCGACGGGTTCCTGTCGGCGTCGCGCTTGGCCTCGACCTTGCTTTAGCTGGCCACATGAGAAATAGTTCGACCGGGTCGGTAGGCCTTTGGAAGTTGGTGGTCCGCGGGTTGACCGTGACGGTGATTTGCGCGGCTGCGAGTGCCCGCAGCGGCCATGCCGCCGCCGAGAAAACTACCGCGCTGGGGGTCTCCCTACAATGTGAAGCCTGGGGCCGCACCAAAGCTTGCCCCGAGTTTCTCTTAGGCTTCGTCGACGCGAATCCGTACTTGCGTCAAGCACCACGCAGTGACGCATCGATCCTGATGTTTGTAACCACGACGAGTATTGGCAATGACGACCACCTGCATTTCCGAGTGATCGGCACGGTCGCATCCGCAGCAAACACCGTGGAGTTCGATACCAAGCTCGATACCCGCGCAACTGATGACGAAGTGCGGTCCCAACTGCAACCTGCGTTTGCGCGTGGAGTCGCGTTGTTTGTTGCAGCGGCCCATCCCGCCGCCGTCGAATTTTCGTTTACAGCACCGCCTCAAAATGATGGCGCTGCAACACCCGCGGCTGCGTTGTCGCCGTGGGATTTCCGCTTGAGCATTGATGCGTACGGCAATCGTTCGAATCGATATTCGTCGACCACCACCTACCAAAACATTTCGCTAGCGCGAACCACGCCAACTTCGATCAATCGCCTCAACCTTTCCGGTGTCTACCGCGTCAATAAATTGCCTCCGCTGGTTATTGGCGATGAGGTTATTTCACTCAACACCCGAGCTTGGAGCAGCAGCATTGGCGGCATGACCGAACATCAGCTAACACCGCACTGGGCCTATGCTGTACGCGGATCGGCCGGCATCGCCGACCGTCGAGCGCAGACCCGCCGTAATGCCAATGCCGAAGCCGCGATCGAATGGGACCACTATCCTTCAAACGATCCACGTGGCAATCAATTCGCCGTTGCATACGGCATGGGGTTCGCCTACGAGCGCTACAATTTCATTAACGTGCTGGGCGAGAGATTGGCTATCTATCCGCGCCATTCGCTCGGTGCCTCGGGCAACTTTCGCCGTGATCGGGTGCAGTATGCATTGAGCGCCAACGCTGATGCCGAACTGTTACACCCCACTCGACGCTACGCTTTGACCTTGGAGCCATCGATTAGTTGGCAAGTTGGCAGCCACATTGATCTCAACGTCAGCGTATCGGTCATCAAGCGCGCGATTCCAGGGCCAGCCGATGTCGACGAAACCGATGCCGATCAACTAGCGCGTGCAGCGTACGCCGAGCCCCTTGCGCTCAGCGGTTCATTTGGCATCACCGTGCACTGGGACCGGACCAATGGCGCACGCAATAACCGTTTTTCGACGCTGTGACGACGCGCGGGTTGCTGACGCTGTAATGCATCGAGGACGCCGCCGCGCCACCGCCGCCGCGCCAACCGCATCAAGCGACGCACCCGGGTTTGCATTAGTCACGCTCAGTCAGAAGTAGAGAATTAACCGGGACAAGGCGGTAGCGCCGCTAATCTGACGGCGTATGGTCGGGTTATGAAATTGCTCGTCCTCGCTGTGCTGTGCGTGAGCTCACTTGCGTACGCTGATGGCACGCCTGACAAATTTGAGTTCACAGCGCCAGCGTGGCCGCGCAATAGTGAAGCCGAAGCGGCCACCCGTGGTTCACTCAAGACTCCAGTCGCGGATGGCGATCTATTCGTCTACACAAGTGCCAACGAGGAAACCTTTGCGACCTATTACTTAAGTGACGTTGGTGGACGCAACAACCCGCGCGATCGAATTACAGCATTCAACCGCGGAGTACTCGCGGGCGCTGCTGACACAGGCCAAGCTCAAGCCAAAGATCCGCCCATCCGCAGCGAAGGCGACAACGCGATATCTCTGGCACAGCACTACGCGTTGCCTGGACGGGCCTTCGAACTACGGGTTATCGCCACTGTCGACAGTGTGGGCATATTACACGCGGCATTTGGCTTATGTGCCTATCCCTCGACGATTGCCGAACCTGGCTGCCGCACGGCCGTCGCCTCGCTGCAAAACAAATGGCCGATCGCGGATCGCACGCCGCTTGATACCCGCGTTGAAGGCCAGTCGCAGGCTTACGTTATGGGCAAGCTCGTCGGAAAAATCCTGGTTATGGTTTTGGTGCTTGGCACCATTAGCTTTTTGATTCGCCGCAAAGCCGGCACGCCGGCCTAAGGCTGCTCCGAGCGCTTGAGTTGGCGCCATGCGTAGCCGATGAGTACTAGTGCCGCAACGATGAGTAGGCCGCCCAACGTACGAGTCTGCGCCGCGATGCGCTCGTCTTTCATCAACACGCCCCAGCGCATGAAAATGTTGTACCAATCATGCTCATTGCCACCGACCAACGGCAGCTCTTGGGCCCGGGCGTCGGCCATATATCGCGCAATGTTGAACAGGTTCTGCCCGGCCCACGCCAAACAAATGGCCGCGCTGCCAAATTGTTTGCGGTACAAAAACAAGCCAAAGCCGATGGCGGGAAACGTGAGCTGACCCAACGTGCCGCCGTACAGCGCCAAGGTGTCGCCTAACACGCCGTAAATTTTGTGCCCCGCTTCGTGAAACACCAAATTGGCGCCGTCGAGGATGGGCAGCCAGCTGTCGTCGTCGAGGTAGACCCAGAGGCCCAACAATCCGACGACCACCGCCGACGCGATCAGCGGATTGCGTTCGTCGTCGTAGTCAAAGGCCATAAAATTATTGTGGCACGAAGACCTGCGACTGTGTCGATGTCGATCTATTTAAACCAGTACCGAATCCCGACGGCCCCGTTCACATCAAAGCCAAGGCGATCGCTGTAGTCGACGTAAAAATCGGCAACCAGCGCCAATTCAAAAAAGATATCTAGCGGCACGTTGTTGAAGTCAAAGGCCAAGCCGATCGGGGCGCGCAGACCTAACGCGATGGTATCGTCAGCAAATTGGTCGTTGCGATCGTTAAAGTCAAACAAGCGCCCACCAATGCCAAAATACAGAGGCATTTCGAACGCTTCCGCCGTCACTAAAGAAAACGGATGCCACAAATAATCAAGGTGAGCATGCAGGCCATCGCGGTCACGATAATACCGCATGCCACCAATGCCAAAATCTAGCGCATGACTGCTGTCCAAAAAGTACTTGCCCGACAGCCCCGTTGGCGCGCCCAGCATGACGCCTAAGCCAAACGTTTTATTAGCAGAGAAACTGCTCTGCCGTCCGGCTGGTCGCGGCCGAGCTGACGCCGGAGTTGCGGTTGCCGCTAGTACCCCCGCCAGAATCAAATATAACGCTGCTCGCGATGGTTTTTGCATAATGCCAAGGTACTTCATTTCGGTGATTGCACCGAAGTGGTCCGAAAGCAAAAATGCACAGCCGAAGCTGCGCAATTTATGTACAGCCCCGCACGTCATCGTAGCGAGGCACTACTGAACAAAAAATGACGGCGTATGGCCGACTACCAGCGATCGCCGCCACCTTCGTCGCCACCACGACCACCGCGACCACCACGACCACCGCCGCGACCACCGCGACCACCGCCGCGATCGTCGCCGCCGCCGCCACCGCCAAAGCCGCCGCCGCCGCCGCCAAAGCCACGACCGCCGCCGCCGCCGCCGAAGCCGCGACCGCCGCCACCACCGCCGCCACCACGCGGTTGCCGTTGTTCGGCTTCATTCACCCGCAGTGGGCGACTGTCCATCGTGCGACCGTCCATACCTGCGATGGCTTTTGCCGCTTCTTCAGCGGTGCTCATCGTCACGAATGCGAATCCACGCGAGCGCCCGGTTTCACGGTCGCTCACCAGATGCACATCTTCCACGTTGCCGAACTCGGCAAACGCGGCACGGACGCCGTCAGCGGTGGTGTTAAAGGATAAATTGCCAACATAGAGACGAGTATTCATTCTGCTTCTCAACTGGGCCCGAATCCAACCGCTCGTGAGGGGCCTACAGGCTCAGAAGCGGGTGCCCGACGATCGATGTCGCGCCATCCACTGAGCATTGAAACCGAAGTCGCACCGAAGCATTTCAGAACGAGCAACTGAATACATATGAACCGTGGCTTTCTAACGTTACGATAGCTTTTCGCCAAAAGCCAGCGAGTTTTATTCGATCCCGGAGCGCGTACAACCCGCGATGTCCGGCCCGGCGATGACCGGCTTAACCGTCCCCAGCTAAGGATCTTTCGCGATTTCAAATTGTTAGATCATGTTCCGCAGCGTGCTGCGGTTTACCGAGCTCAGGTCCGGTGGCCAAAGTGACCGTTGCAACGCGCGCGGCGGTACCCACTCACAGGTTCAATCCAGCAGCGCATCGGGCACTAGTGATCGCTTATGACTTGCAACAGTCGCATCGCGGCACGGCGGCGCGGGGTGCAGCCTGGTGGGCTGCCTAATTACGTTTGCAGATGCCAAGCAACCAATGAAATAGCTGAAAAACGGCACCAGCCGTCGACACCCAGCCCAGCCCAGCCCAGCCCAGCCCAGCCCAGCCCAGCCCAGCCCAGCGC
>JAGPDK010000608.1 GCA_018057605.1 Kofleriaceae bacterium
GCGCTGCAGCTCACCCTCATTCGCGACGGCAAAGAACGCGCGTTAGGACGCTGTAATTCCGGGGACGTGTTTCCGCTGCCCCGCGCCGCCATTGGCGGGGCCGGTGCCATCAGCATTAAAGCAACATTCGCTGGTGATAGCTTGCGCCAGCCCGCCGTCGCAGAAGCTGGCCTTGATCTGCGCGTCGGCTCGACCACCACGCTTGCCATCGACGGTGCAACTCGCAATCTGGCGCGTGCGTTTGAAGATTCACTCACGGCTCAGGGCAATGTCATGGATGACGACGGCGGGCCCGCGGTCGCTGCGGCAATTGGATTGTACGCTGGCGACAAACGCATTGATCAAACTGCAACCGACCGCAACGGCAAGTTTCGGATTGTTTTCGAAGCCAAATTGCTCGGCACCGGACAATTCGGCATCACGGCACGGGCCGAGAAGTCAGCCGCCCGGGATGGCAGCGTCTCGGCCCCGGTTGTCGTTGCGATCGCAACCCCGCAACCCGTGCCGGTGCGCTACACGCTCATGACGTTTGCAGCGACAGCCGTTGCTGCGCTGGTATTTTTTGCGCTGCGGCGACGCCGTGCGCCGAAGCCTAAATTGAATAGCGACGAGCAACCCCGCCCAGCGACCGAAATCGCCGGCGGCATAACCGCCGCCAAACCTGGATTCGCAGCAACGCTGCGCCGTGCCGGCGACACCATGTTTTTAGGGCAAGTACGTGAGGCTTGGCGAATGCGACCACTGGCCGCTGCGGTGGTGGAACTAACACTGGGCGACCAGCGACGCGAGTTTGTGACCGACGGCAGTGGCCGCTTTGAATTCGAGGATCTGCCGCCTGGGCCATGGCAGGCCACCATCAAGGCCGCCGGCCACATTGCCGAACATGTCGGCGTCACGATTCCGCATCGTGGCGAGCTGCGCGGTGTGGCAATCGACCTTTTGCCGGTACGCGAACGGGTGTTTCACCTGTATCGCCGAGCCGCTGAGCCGCTGTTGCCTAAACCCGCACTATGGGGGGTCTGGTCGCCACGGCAAATTGTCGATCATGTGCGCTCGCGAAGGCCCAGCCCAGCGTTGACAGAGCTGACCAACCTCGTCGAGGAAGTGTATTTCTCACCGCGGTTGGCCGAAGAAGCAATCTTGGCACTTACCAGCAGCCGAGTCGAAGCTGCCATGCTGGAACGCGGCCGACCAGGCTAAGGACCCTGCCTAGCTTTGGCAAAGCCATGACGGTTAGTGTATACACGGCCGGCAATGCACATGGAGTTCGTTTATCTCGCGATTGCGCTAGTAGCGATAGTAGGCATCTTGACGCTACTTCGACGAGCCGCCAAAAATAGTCTCAAAGAATCGTCGCAGGCCGCGCGTGAACGGTTGGGCTTGGATACGCCACCACCAACTCGGCAGCGCCGCCGGCCGCGGCTATCCGATGCATCGACGCCCGTCCAGCCCGAGGCGGTTGCGCCGACCTCGACCAAGAGCAGCCCAACCCCAACAAGCGAAGCGCTAGCGCCCCTAGACGCCGAAGCTGCAGCTGCGTACAAAGCCGGGTTAGCCAAAACCCGCGGCGGCTTCGTCGCTCGCATCGGTAAATTGTTTGGCAAAAAGCAAATCGACGAAGCCGTCGTCGATGAACTCGAAGAAGTCCTCTTTACCGCCGACATCGGGCCCCGCGCTGCGGATCGAATCTTTCAATCGGTAAAAAAGGGCCTGTCCAAGAACGACTTAACCGACGGTGACAAGATCTGGAAACAGATTCGTAAAACCTCCGAGGAAATTCTCAATTTGGGTGCGGAACCACTCGATTTCGCCCGCACCAAACCGTTTGTGTTGCTGGTGTTAGGCGTCAACGGCGTTGGCAAGACCACCACCATTGGCAAACTGGCGGCCCGACTCTCGCGCGAAGGCAAAAAGGTCATTCTCGGGGCTGGCGATACATTTCGGGCTGCGGCCACCGAGCAGCTCGAAGAATGGGGCAAGCGCGCCAATGTCCCGGTTGTGAAGGGCAAATCCGGCGGGGATCCCTCGTCGGTCATATTTGATGCGATCAAGCGCGGCGTCGACGAAGAATTCGATGTGGTCATTTGCGATACCGCGGGCCGCTTGCATTCAAATTCCGGCTTGATGGATGAACTCAAAAAAATTCGCCGGGTGTGCGACAAGGCGATGCCAGGCTGCCCACACGAAACCTGGATGGTGCTAGATGCCACTACGGGCCAAAACGCCATCTCGCAGGCAAAAACTTTCAAAGCAGATATGGAAATCACAGGGATCGTCCTAACCAAGCTCGATGGCTCCGCCAAGGGCGGTGTGGTGCTTGGAATCTGCGACGAACTCAAAGTGCCGGTTCGCTACGTTGGCGTCGGAGAATCCATCGACGACCTTCGTCCCTTCGATGCGCGAACCTTCGTCGATGCGCTGTATGCAGATGAACCCTAAGCTGCCAAGTTATCGGGCCCAGACCACTCGATGTGATGGTTTGTCGGACTTTGAGTCACCTAACACCTTGAGATCTAAAAGATTCGCGGCTATAGTCACGCGCACTCTCGAAAAAGCGAGCTAAGTCAGTGAAATTGATAAAGTTTTACCAATCGAGAAATACGTCAACCGGAGAGTCCCTTCGCATGCGTCCCATGAAATGGAAGATACTGCTCGCAGCAGCCACCACGTTTTGGACTGCTTCTTTGGCCACATCAGTGGCCGGGGCACAGCCGAAAACGGACCCAAAAGCTAAACCCGTAGATGCTGGGGAAATTGAGATGGACCCTGCTGATCCGCCCGCCGGCGGAGACACAGGCGAAATCGACATGGATCCCAACAAACAAGGGGATCTTGCCGCCGATCTCACGTTAGAGGATGCAAATGCACCGGTGAAAGCCAGCGGTCCCGTTGCCAAGACCCCGCTGTCTTGGAGCGACATCCGCGTGGTCGTGCGCAAACCGTTCCTCAAGCAAAAACGCTGGGAAATGCTACCGCAAGTATCGATCACCGCAAACGACAACATGATCCGGCACATCGGATTTGGCGGACAAATCAATTACTACTTGTCTGACGTTCTGGCGGTTGGTGTCGAGGGTACGTATTTTACTGACCAATTCCGCGAACCGTTCGACTTGGTCGCGCGGCAAGCGCGTCGCCTGCCGACCGTGAACAAATATAATTTCGCGGGCGGCCTCAACTTCCACTACGTACCGGTGTACGGCAAATTCGCCGTCCTCGACAAGAAGCTGATCACGTGGGAAGCGTTGTTTACGCTC
>JAGPDK010000609.1 GCA_018057605.1 Kofleriaceae bacterium
CACTGTTTCATCGACGGCACAATATCGGGGCCCAGGCCTGCTGTCGATTGTGCACGACGGTTCCCAGCGCGGCCAGGCGCTTAGGACTTGTGCATAAATTACTGACCCTTTTTTGTGCCGATCCATCGTGCCTGGCCGCGTTGCTCGTCAGTCACATACCGCCGGGTATGCTCCTTCCTCGCGCCTTGCCATGCACGTGGCTCGACCCAAATATTGGGTCAGTAATTCATTTACAAGTCCTTACGCCAACATCAGGCCTCTAGCCGGTTTCGTGCGCCGACGCATTGCGGTAAGCTACTGCCCTAGATGGAGATCACGTTTTGGGGAGTTCGCGGCAGCTACCCGGTGCCGGGTGAAAGCACCGTACGCTACGGCGGGCAAACCTCGTGTGTGGAAGCACGCTCAGCGAGCGGGCAGGTCCTCATTGTAGACGCAGGTACCGGCCTGCGTGCGTTGGGGCAACAACTCGCACGCGAAAGTGGTGGGCTACCTTGGCAATATCACGTGCTGCTGTCGCATGTGCATTGGGATCATATCCAAGGCTTACCGTTTTTTGAGCCAGCGTATATTCCAGGTACCAAAATCAGTGTCTATGCGTTGCTTACGGCCGCCGATGAATTGCAGCAAGTTATCGGTGGCATTACTCGGTATGAGTTTTTTCCGGTGCCACTCGACAAAGTGCCCGCGCAGTTTGAGTTTCATGAAGTGTTGCCGCAGTCCGAACTACGCATCGGCGAATACTCGATTTTACCGATCGCGTTGAATCATCCGTTCGGTGCGGTGGGCTATCGCATTGTCGCGGATCAAACTTCATGGGCCTATGTTTCTGATACCGCGCCGTTCACCGACGTGTTGCATAAACAGCATTTTCTCGCTGGCATCGAACAACTCAGTGTCGAGGATCGGGCCGCGCTTGAAACCATGCGGCGCGATCTGGTCACGGCGCTCTATGGCGTCGACACCGTGGTGTTTGATACGCATTTTTTGCCTGAGGAGTACGCGCGGTTTCCTCACTACGGCCATTCTACGCCTGATCAAGCGCTTGAAATTTGCCGCGACGCCAACGTGCGGCGCTTGGTGTTGTACCATCATGCACCGTCGCATTCCGACGACATGATGGATGAGATGGCCAAGCTGTATCTGGAGCGCGGGGCGCAACTTGGCATTGAAGTGCTCACGTCATTCGAAGGCATGAAGCTACCGATTGGCGCGCAACCGGTCCTCGCCGTCGAGCGCGAAGTCACACCCAAAGGTGGCGTAATGGCCCCCGGCGCACTTAAAGAGCCCGGGAGAAAAACGTGAAAATTCGTTTTTGGGGCGTGCGTGGTTCTTTCGCTATGACCGGGCGTGACGTGTTGCGCTATGGCGGCAATACGTCGTCGGTGGAAGTGCAATCCGATACCGGCAAACGCCTGCTCATCGATTTAGGTACAGGCGCAACCGAGTTTGCCAAACAGTTGATGCAACAGGAGTTTGGCAAAGGCCAAGGTGAATTGCCGATTTTGCTTTCGCACACCCACCTTGATCACATTCAAGGGCTGCCTTTTTTTACGCCGTTTTTTGTCAAAGGAAATCGCATTCGGATTTTAGGCGCAAATCCGGTCGGTTCAACGCTGCAAGCGACGCTGCAAAATCAGCTTTCACCGCACTACAGCCCGCTCAATGGCCTCGAGAATCTAGCGGCGGGTGTTTCAATCGATAGCTTTGTACCGGGCGCTGCGTTAGCGCTAGATGGATTTGACGTAGTAACCGCCGCGATGCCGCATGGCAGCATGTGGACCACCGCTTTTCGTATTTCGGCCGGTGGCAAAACCGTGGTGTTTTTGTCCGATGTGGAATATCCAAATCCCGAAAAGCCGCTGGCTTCGGCGCTCGCGCTAGCACAAGGCGCGGACCTCTTGATCCACGATGCCATGCACGCCGATCATGATTATGCAATGCGCAAAGGCTGGGGCCATTCGCCCGCCCGAGCAGGTATTGCTGTTGCGGAACAAGCAGGGGTGCGTCGGCTGGCGTTGTTTCATCACAGTCCTGATGCGAACGACGAGATGATCGACGCAGCGGTACAGCTGGCCCAGGCTCAGACGCATGTTGAGATCTTTGCAGCTGCCGAAGGCAGTTACTTAACGGTGTGACTAGCGTCGCGCGACCAGGCTGGGACCTCGCTTGGGTTGCCGCCGGGCTATTTCAGACGGAAGGTCACGATAAAGCACGCTGCTAGCGCCACGTTTTTGTCGCGATAGGGTGTGTAGCGCCACGTGCGCATCGCCGCTTCGATCGCTTTGCGCGCATCGGTCTCGAGTTTGCTCAACACCGCGATGGCTGTCACTTTGCCGCCACTGTCGACGCAGACTTTGCTCGACACAGATGATGGCAAGTCTTCGCTGCTTGCCGACGAGAACGTTGGCATTTCGCCTGAAATCCGCGGCAGCGAATTGGGCCGCAGCAGCGGCGGTTCGGTTGGCGCGGTTGGTGTAGGGGGCTTGGCGACTAAGGGTGTTGTAGCCGTCGCGGGTTGGGTCGGGGGTGCGATGATCGCCGGGGTGCCGCCGCCGGTGCTTGTCGTTGGCGTGCTTGGGGCGGACGGGGGCGGCGTGGCGGCGCCGGTGCCTGCGCCTGAACCTGTGCTTGTCGTTGGTGGGGGTGTGGCGGGGCTGATCGGCGGGTCTGGGCTCAGCGGAATTCCTGATGCCGCAGCGCTGCCGCTGTCGGTCGACGGTACGAGCGCGTTTGCGTCGGTGCCGCCCGTTGTCGAGCCCGTTGCACTGCCCGCGCGCGCGCCGCTGATTGCGGCATCAGTTTTGTCGCTGGTGGGTAACTTGCTTGCAGTGTCACCGCCGAGCGCCACGCTTGAATCAAGTCCTGTTGGTGCAACCCAGGTACCACGGCGCTGGGCGCGTTCACGCACCCGCTCATCGGTCAACACCGCTCCGAATTCGGCGTTGCTGTTTCGTTCCGCAACAAACTCTTGGCGCCATTTTTCAATGCCATTTTGCCGCAGCACGATGACATGGGGCCCTGGCTTGACGTCAAGTTTGGCCGGTGTGTGAAGCTGGGTGGCGGCACCGTCGAGCTCAATGTCGGCACCGTTGGGCGTTGACGTTATTACTAACGTCGAATCGCCGGCCGCGGCGCCAGCACCGACGGGTTCGAGCACGACGCGTAAGCTTTGTTTTTCCGACGGTGTGATGTCAACGGACGTCAGGTATGTCTTGAATCCGTCGCGATGAATTTCGACTTGGTACGTGCC